>JBCCZF010000391.1:0-3834 GCA_039188035.1 Bacteroidota bacterium
AAATTCCAACTAAAAACGTGGACTTAAAACCACTAAACTTATAAATCCATAAAATACAGGACGGAAGACCAATAATCGGAGACAGAAGCTAGAAAATTTAGCAATGAGCCAACGCATCAATTTGAAAATATCCCGCTGTGAAAAATTTGCAGATGCCCGAGGTTTGGTGCGACCTAGAACATAAGACTACAAGGTTTCAAGAAAATTCCAATGTACAAATTCCAAATACGCCGCGTCATATTTTATTAATGATGGTTGATAAAATCTTCCTTAGCTCCTAAGCCTCCAGAATCAAAGGATTAATTTGGTTTTCAAATTTTGGATTTAAATCCCCGATTAGTCTAAGAACTAGTTTTGAGTTATTGTTATTTGCTGTAAAATTTTCTTTTGCATCCAAATTTTGTCTTTTTCTCACCCCGTAGCGCTGCTATGCAGTTCGAAAAAGCCTTCATTTGGACACAAAATCTGAATTTTTCGCTTAAACAAAACAACTCAAGACGAGTTCTAAGCCAGTATTTTGACGCTTTGGCTTCTTTCCTGGAAATTCGTAATCTGAACTTCAAATTCTTTTCGCCGAGCTTTTCATTTGCTTCGATATAGTTTGCCCCAATTGAACCTGATGATTTTACAAGTTGTTTTCCATCCTCGATGTTGGAGACGGTTTTGGGTAGTTCGCGAACCAATAACCTGCATTCTCGCGCAAATTGATAGGTTCTCTCTTCCAAACCATACGGTTTTTTCGCTGACATCTTGGAATTTGGAATTTTCCAATTGGGATTTAAGACCCAGGTTCCCGCGTCTCCGAACCTTCCATTTCCAAAAGGGAATCGCCCAGTCGGGCACGCATGGCATCGGCCAGCAACTGTATTTTTTCCACGACCTCAGGGTGTTGGGCGGCCACATTGTGCTGCTCCTCCACATCGTTTTCAAGATCGTACAGTTCTATTTCCGTCATATCCACCATTACATATTCCCCGGGAAGCCCGTCTCTCCCGGGTTTCTCTTTATCCATGGTGCGATAGGTATGGGGAAAGTATAACTTCCATTTGCCCATCCGCACCCCATGCATTTCGTTTATGCGATAGTAAAAGAAATAGGCCTCTTGAGGACTCTGTGTGGTCTTTCCGCTCAACACGGGCCAAACATCCTTTCCATCTATTATTTTTTTGGGTAAGGTCGATTTGGTTATATCTGCAATGGTAGGCAAGAGATCTATGGCCATTACGGGGGTCTTTATAATCCTACCGGACTCCAGTCCGTTGGGATATTGCATAATGCAGGGCACCCGCTGTCCGCCGTCCCAATTGGTACCCTTGCCTTCCCGAAGCGGAAGGGCACTGCCCGCATGATTGCCATAGGCCAGCCAAGGCCCATTGTCCGAGGTGAAAATGACCAAGGTATTATCTTCTATACCGTTCTTTTTTAGGGCATCAAGGATTTGGCCTACGGACCAGTCAATTTCCATAATAACATCGCCATAAAGCCCTCTTTTCGATTTTCCCTTGAATTTTTCCGAGACATAAAGCGGCACATGGGGTTGCGGATGCGGGACGTATACAAAGAAAGGATTGTCCTTGTTCTTGTTTATGAAATCCACGCTGCGCTCGGTAATCCGGGTGGTCAATTGCGATTGATCTTCCAAGGTGTCCAAAACCGTTTCGTTATGGTACAGGGGTAGGGGAGGAAAGTCAAATATTGTACCCTGCCAGGGATGGTTGGGCCACATATCATTGGAATAGGGGATGCCGTACCATTCGTCGAAACCATGCCGGGTAGGAAGGAATTTTTGGGCATCGCCCAAATGCCATTTGCCAAAGATGGCGGTCTTGTATCCTTTGGCTTTGAGCATTTCCGCGATAGTGATCTCCCCGGCGGATATCCCTACCGGACTTCCCGGGCCTAGGGCATTATGGATTCCTATTCGGTTGGGATAAGATCCTGTTAGAATGCCCGCCCGTGAAGCGGAGCATATGGGCTGTGCGGCATAATAATCCGTTAGGGTAATACCGTTTTTGGCCATTTGATCCAGGTTGGGGGTCAAAATGTCCGGAGATCCAAAGACACCCACATCCTGGTATCCTTGGTCGTCCGTCATGATCAGGACAATGTTGGGCGGCCGGGGGGTATTTTCTTGATTTTCCTTTTTGGCTTCTTGGCAGGAAAGTAGGCATAGGAATGCTAACGGAAATAGTCGGTACATCGTAAAACGTCAAATTTTAAATCACAAAATAACATCGTGGGGAACATCCAAATTTAGGGAAACCATCGCTTAGTGCCCAAATTGGAATTTGAAATTTGGGATTTTGGCTGGAGGTTGGTCTATCCTAGATAAAGATCCACCAAGCCTTCCGGGGTAGTCACAAAAAGGGTTTTTATCTCCCGGTCTACTTGGGTAAGAATTTCGTCGGTTATGGGGATGAGCAATTGCCTATCCTCTTTGGCCACTTCCAGGAGCGCTTGGGAGGTTCGATCGTTTACGCCCGTTACCGTACCAATTTCCCCATGGACGCTATCGTGTACGGCAAAGCCGATAATTTCGTGGTAGTAGAATTTGTTCCCTTCCAATTTGGGGAGCAATGTTAGCGGGAGGTACAGTTCGGATCCCAAGATTCGGTCGGCGGCCTCCTCGTCCTTTACTTCTTGAAAATCGATCCGGAGCAAAGCCGATTTGTGCAGCCGACAGCGGTCTATAAAAAAAGGAACCAGATTGCCGCGCATGGCGACGAACACTGATTCCATGTTTTCGTAGATTTCGGGTTCATCGGTATCGAGTTTTACCAATACCTCGCCCTTATAGCTGTATTTGGAGACAATCTTGCCAAGGTAGAAACACTCTTCCTTGCGCATTTTCAGCAGCTTTATTCTTCTTCCTTGCTAGCCTCGGGAGCCTCTTCCGCAGGGGCTTCTTCTTGAGCGGGAGCCTCGGCTGTGGCTTCAACCGCCTCTGTGGCCTCTTCGGCAGCACTTTCCACGGCTTCGACAGCTTCTTCCGTTGCCTCGCCTTCCGGAGCTTCCGGCAACTCGGCCTCGGCAGCGGCCAACGCGCGTTTTTCACTGATGGCTTTCTCGGCCTTCAAGGCCTCCGCCTTGGCGGTCTCCATGGCCTGGGCCAGTCCTTCGGATTTTTTGGTTATGGCGTTCTGTTTCTCTTCCAACCAGGCATTGAACTTCTCCTCGGCCTGTTCCTCGGTGAAAGCCCCTTTTTTAACACCTCCCAAAAGATGCTTTTTCATAAGCACCCCTTTATAGGACAAAATGGCCCTTGCGGTATCCGTAGGCTGCGCCCCATTCTGGAGCCATTTTACGGAATTGTCCACATTAAGGTCAATGGTGGCGGGATTGGTGTTGGGATTGTAGGTGCCCAATTTTTCCAAGAATTTACCATCCCTTTTGGCACGGCTATCCGCGGCAACCACCCAATAGAAAGGTTTTCCTTTTTTTCCGTGTCGTTGTAATCGAATTTTAACTGGCATATCACATTAATTTGTAGGGTGCCCGACCCTGGTTATTAATTCATTCCCGTCTTTTAGCTTCGCTTGGAACAAACTCCAGCGGGAATCTCTTTTTTTCAAAATGTCATCGCTTTCGGGTAAAAGCGGGTGCAAAAATACATTAAATCTGTTATCCAACAACGTTTTACAGGTCTTTTTTACGGTTAATAACTCCTCAAAACTCGTTTTCGTCAAAAAAACACTTTTGGGTAATTTTACCTGTTACAATTATGGTGCTTCCGTTAGGGAGAAAACCGTGAGATTTGAAGCAGTTATCGACTGCCTGCCCCTGCCCGAATGTGTTCAGGCGGGCGTGCAGGTCAAGGCGGGCGCTCGAACAGAC
>JBCCZF010000392.1:0-3828 GCA_039188035.1 Bacteroidota bacterium
GCTGGGCATTTCCTATGAGGATTTGTTGCTTTTGAATCCCGACCTTAAACAAGGTCTCAAGGCGGGAATGGTGTTAAAACTACCCGGTGACCAAGAAGGGGATTTTGAGGTGAGAAATGCCCTTGTGCTGGATAAGGTCAATCTATTGGATAGTGTAAATAGAACACATAGACCCAAAATTATGTTTTTGCTGCCCTTCCGGTTAGATCGATTGGATTTGGGCGATAGGGAAAGGGTGGAGGCCAATATACAAAAGCGCAGGGACATTAGCCTTAGCCTTGGCTTATACTCAGGGGCTTCGGTTGCCCTGGACTCTATGGCCAGGTTAGGCGTTTCGGTAGATGTGGTTACCTACGACAATCAGTTAAACCTGAACCGTACTAAGGAGATACTATTCCAGGAGAACCTATCAGGGGTAGATGCGGTCATTGGACCCTTGGATGAGTTGTCGCTCAAAGAAGTGGCCATAAGGGCTTCCGCCCAGGGCATTCCCGTGATTGCACCAGTTCCCGTAAAGAGCGATATTAGCCTAAACAACGTCTTTTTTTCTTACACTTCGGATCATGTATTGCGAAAACGCATGTTGGAACAAATCGAAAAAAACAGGACGGATCAAAATATGGTCATCATAGCCGATGAAAGGAACAACGCCGTACGTGATTCTATTCTGAAACAATTCCCCGATGCCCAAGTGGCCCTTGTTTTGGAAGAGGAGAAGAATATTGGCGTAAATCGGGATAAATTGGCCGGTTTGCTGAGTAGGGACACAGAAAACTGGGTGTTTGTGGAGACCGCAAATCCGTCATTGATTTCCAGTGTAACTTCCATTTTAAATGCCCTGCACCTGGCTCCACCGGAGGAAGGCGAGGATGAAGAGCAAGAGCGCGTACGTATACGCATGTTTACGACCAACAAAAATAGTGGTTTTGGGAAAGAGGTGATTTCCAACTCCCATTTGTCCAATCTCAGGTTTACCTATCCCTCTGTATATCGTGAGGTGGAGAACAATGCCTTTGTGCGCAATTACCGCAGGCGTTTTGGGGATGCTCCGGACCGCTATGCCGTCCGTGGTTTTGATATTACATATGATCTTTTATTGAAATTGGCGTATAAGAACCATCTCATGGAGGCATCCCAGCTTGTTGGAAAAACAGAGTATACCGGAAATGCCTTTGATTATGAAAAGGACTTTGCCTCGGGTTACCACAATAATGCCTCATATATCATGGGCTATGAGGATCTTAGAATCAAGGAAATAAAAGAATTGCAATGACATCAAAAGTAACCTATACCGGGGAACTTCGCACGGTTTGCGAGCATCTTAGGTCCGGAAGCACGTTCGTAACCGACGCCCCTGTTGACAACCATGGCAAAGGTGAGGCCTTTTCCCCTACGGATACGGTAGCCACTGGATTGGCTAGTTGCATACTTACGGTAATGGGTTTGAAAGCCAGGGATTTAGGAGTGGCCTTGGAGAATGCAACGGCCGAGGTAACCAAACATATGGCGGCAAATCCCCGGCGCATTTCCAGAATAGAAATACGCCTTCAACTCCCCAGGGATACCTCTGAAAAACAGCGTACCATCCTGGAGCGCACGGCAAATACATGTCCTGTACATTACAGTTTGCACCCGGACATAGAAAAAGAAATCGATTTTCATTGGACGCTGTAAAAACATGGACGGTAGTCGGTTGCCTTTTTCTGTTTGCCACAACGCTTTGGGGCCAGGAGGAAATGATTCCCTGGAGTCCCGATCGAAAACTGAAGTGGAGCGACTTTAAAGGGAAACCCTTTACAACCGAATGGGCGGCGGCGACCACGGCCAGCGGCATTAGTTATGAGTTTTCGACTTCGGGAACGTTGAAGGAAATGGTAGTACATTTTAAGGTAAGTACGGACTTTTATCCCCAAAAATCCTGGTATCGTCCGGAATTGGTGAACGATGTCATTTTGGCCCATGAACAACTCCATTTTGATATTTCGGAACTCTTTGCACGAAAAATGCGGAAACAGTTACGGGAGACGGTCTTTACCCGAAATATTAAGGAAGAGGTGAAGGAAATCTACAAACAAATCCTCAAAGAGCTAAGTGCCTTTCAAAACAACTATGACCATCAGACCAATTTCTCTAGAAATACGGAAAAACAGTTACTCTGGAATAAAAAAATAGCAGAGGCCCTAAGGGAGGAATACTAAAAACCGTCTTCAAACATCACAAATGGTGACTCCTTGTTGCAATGCGGCGATTTTATCCTCCCATGAGGGGATGAATTCCTGGGCCACATGGCCCTTATAGCCCGTTTTTAGTATTGCCTTCATTATAGCGGGGTAATAGAGCTCCTGCGTTTCGTCTATTTCATGGCGCCCAGGATTGCCACCGGTATGGTAATGGCCAATATACTGATGATACTCCTGGATGTTTCGGATAACATCGCCCTCCATAATCTGCATATGGTAAATATCATAGAGCAGTTTAAAGTTTTCGGAACCCAAGTGCTTGCAAAGCTCCACGCCCCAGGCCGTATGGTCGCACATATAGTCCTTATGATCTACCTTGGAATTCAAGAGTTCCATTTGGAGTATCACCCCATGTTTTTCCGCTAAGGGTAGCAGTTTTTTTAGGCCATCCGCACAATTTTTTAACCCGGTTTCATCATCCATACCGTTGCGGTTTCCGCTAAAACAGATAAGGTTGGTATACCCGGCCTTGCCTACCTTGGGAATTACCCTTTTGTAATCCTTTATCAGGGCATCGTGCAAACTTGGATCGTTCCAACCCTTCTCTATTCCCATGCCAGCACCCCAGCACATGGAAGCGTGTATATCGTGTTTTTTAAGTAAGGGCCAATCCTCAGGCCCCACAAGATCTATAGCCTTTATACCGATTTCCTTAAGGTTTAGCAGAAATTCCTCCAATGGAATGGAATTGTAGCACCAATAACAAGCACTATGCCTAATGTTGTTCTGGAGCTCCACGGTGTTCGTAATATGGACGTTTTGTCCGGCCTTGGTAGAGCTGTGGGCCATAAGTCCAAGGGACGCGGCCGTGGTGGTGCCTATAAAATTTCTTCGTTTCATGGGTTCAGTGGTTTTTTGCTACTTTTCCGCTTTGCTCAAAAATACATAAATAAGGACTGCGCTTTGCATGGGATATTGTATTTTCCCAAGGGTATTTGGAAACTCTTGTTGGGCCAATACGTCCCAAGTAACGTTGAAATCGACACGTTTCCTTATGGGAACATATAAATATACATGCTATGGATTCCATTATGGATAAGAGAGTACTCATTGAGCTGGCCCACTATAAAATGCCTTTTGGCAAGCATAAGGACGCCTACCTTATTGACTTGCCCGAACCGTATTTGGCCTGGTTTAAGCGCCAAGGTTTTCCACAGGGCAAGCTGGGCAGGATGCTGGAATCCACCTTGGAAATCAAGACTAACGGTCTTGCACCATTGATTCGCAAGATTCGGGAAGATTTTCCCCGGGAATCCCCATGATTTCCTTAGGCAATTTGTACCTTTACATCCCGTAATAACAAATGGACCATGGCGAATACCAAATACATTTTTGTTACGGGAGGGGTTACTTCATCACTTGGAAAGGGAATTATCGCGGCCTCCTTGGCCAAACTGCTCCAGGCCCGTGGCTACAAGACTACCATACAAAAACTCGATCCTTATATTAATGTGGATCCAGGTACCTTAAACCCATATGAACATGGTGAATGTTATGTTACCGATGATGGGGCAGAGACCGATTTGGATCTGGGGCATTATGAACGCTTCCTAAATGTGCGCACCTCCCAAGCCAATAATGTAACTAC
>JBCCZF010000393.1:0-3820 GCA_039188035.1 Bacteroidota bacterium
AACAACGTGGTGGACGCCACCAATTATGTGCTTCATGAGTTGGGACAGCCCCTACATGCCTTTGATGCCGATCGGATCCACGGGAAGAAGATTGTTGTAAAGACCCTGCCCAAGGGGACCAAATTCACCACCTTGGAAGGCGAGGAAAGGGAACTGCACCAGGACGATTTAATGATATGTGATGCGGAAAAGCCCATGTGCATTGCCGGGGTGTTCGGAGGTGTTTATTCCGGGGTAGTGGAGGAGACCACCTCTATCTTCCTGGAAAGTGCCTATTTTGACCCGGTGTCCATACGGAGGACCGCAAAACGGCAAGGCCTTAACACCGATGCCTCCTTCCGGTTTGAAAGAGGGGTCGATATTGAAATGGCGGAATATGCCCTAAAACGTGCTGCACTGCTTATCAAGGAAATTGCCGGAGGGGATATTACCTCGGATATTATAGATCTGTACCCCAAAAAAAAGGAGGACCATCATGTTTTTCTGACGTTTGATAAGATCAATGCCCTTGTGGGCCAGGAAATCCCCAGGGACACAATCAAAGGGATTTTGGCTTCCCTGGACATTAAGGTGCGGAATGTTACGGAGGCCGGGTTGGGGCTTGAGATCCCTTCGTATCGTGTTGATGTCCGTCGCGAGGTGGATGTCATCGAGGAAATATTACGGATTTACGGTTATAACAACATTGCCTTCGATAAAAAATTAAATGCCTCCATTGCACCTACGTCCAGATATGAGGACCATAGATTGCGGGAGGTAGTGGGCGATTTTTTGGCGGCCCAAGGCTATTTTGAAATTTTGACCAATAGCCTTAGCTCACCCAAATACGATAGATCCGAATACGCGGTTGGCATGCTCAATCCGTTAAGCTCCGATCTGTCCGTGCTGCGTACCTCTATGGTGTATACGGGTCTGGAAGTCATCGCCCATAACATTAACCGGAAAAGTAGTGATCTTCGCCTTTTTGAATTTGGGAAGACCTATGGCGTAGAGGGCGATGGCTATAGGGAGAATACCCATTTATGCCTGTACCTTACCGGGAACAGAAATCCCGAAAGTTGGAACCTCCCCATAAAACCTATGGATTTCTTCTATCTAAAGACCATGGTGGAAAATGTACTGCAAAGACTTGGTATTTTGGGTTATACACCCTCCCCTACTTCACACACACTACTTGGGGAAGGCCTTTCGCTAGTGCTAAAAAGCAAGGAACTGGTGGTTTTTGGAAGCCTGAAAAAACATGTCCATGCTGCCCAGGGCATTAAGCAAGAGGTCTATTTTGCGGATTTCCATTGGGACAACATCCTGTCCTTGCTAAAAAGAGAGCGGGTACGGTACCGGGATATCCCGAAAAATCCGGAGGTAAAAAGGGATTTTGCCCTTTTGCTGGATGAAAAAATTACTTTTAACGAGTTGCATACCCTTAGCATGCGCACAGAGAAAAAGTGGTTAAAGAACATCGCTTTATTTGATGTGTACACCGGGAAAAACCTGCCCCAGGGTAAAAAGTCCTATGCCGTGAGCTTTACGTTACAGGACAAGCAAAATACGCTTACGGACAAACAGATCGACCGTATAATGGGCAAGCTTCGCAAGAGCTTTGAAACGGAATTGGGAGCGGAACTTCGATAGCCCAATGGCCGCTCACATCTTCCGGGGTAGAATAACACTGTCTATCTGATGGATTACCCCGTTTCGCTGGTCCATAACCGCAGTGGTTATCCTGGCCGAGTTTCCAAGATAGTCCGTCAATACAATATCCAGACCGTGCATAGAAGCGATAATCTCATTGCCTTGAACCGTGGTAAAGGTGGCCACCCCGTTACCCCTGCACATGGCCCTTAGAATGTTGGAAGCCGTGAACTTTCCCGCAATAATGTGATATGTGATCAAGGCACGGAGGTCTTTCTTGTTTTCGGGATCAAAGAGGTTAAAAGACCCTGGAAATTCCTCAAAGGCTTTATCGGAAGGGGCAAATACGGTAAAAGGACCTTGGTTTCCCATAATATCCTCCATGTCGGCTGCCTTTAAAGCGGCACGTAGGGTGCTTAGGTTTTGGGATGCCTCAGCGTATTTCAAGATAGTCTTTGGGGAATGGACCTCCGTGTTTTCCGGGGTTTTGATCTCGTTTTCTTGGGCTACCGTCAGGCATGAGCAGGACAGGGCCAACAAGGACATGCATAGTGCTTGGCTTTTCATTGAAGTGTTCTAGAGTAACACAAATAAAATCGGTGAAATACCGAATTTATCGACAAAATACACAATATTTCATTTTATACATCGAAATATACATGTCCAAAATAATAATTAACATATTCTTAACAGGAGGTTTTTCAGGTTGCCAAATTTTTTGGGTCTCGAATTCATTACATTTGAATAAAAACGAACGGAAAAAATGCTATTGAAGAAGACTAACATTGAGGACAAGCTTTCCCTTTCCAGAAAAAAAACTTCCCAAACCGCGGACATTCTGCAGGAAGTACAACACATTTTGGATAGGGACAGGCTGCAGAAGGAACGCATTGCCGAAAACATATCCCAAGGGAACCGGGGGGTGGTAAATGCCTTTGTTTTTGATTTACTACAAAGTGATCGTATCTATCACATCGACCAGATCCGTAAGATCTGTATTGATTACCGATTGCGCTTCCTGGATTCCAAGTATTTTAAGGGTGTGATTCCCGCGGAGGCCATTTCCGAAATACAAAAATTGGAAAAAACCCATGGAATCCAAGTAAAGGGCTTTACCATTATGGCTCCCTCCAAGCTCTTTAAGTTGGCGGATAAGGATGACCCCCTTTTGATGGTCCCCATAGGCAATGATTATTTTTACTTGATATACAAATGGGGAAACGACCTTCACCCTTTGCGCAAATGGCTTGTTTGGCCTTTTAAGGGCATCGTACACCTAACGGCACTTGTTGTGGTCATTAGCTATATAGTGACCCTTATGGTTCCCGAAGGATTGTTTTCCAAAAGTAGTACGCGTGCCGAGTTTTGGATCATTTTCTTCTTTATGTTCAAGTGTATCGCCTCCATTGTCATCTTTTACGGTTTTGCCCTGGGCAAGAATTTTAATCCGGCTATTTGGCGTAGCAAGTATTTTAACGCCTAAGACGTCCGGGGAATCGGTTTGGACTTTTTATGTTTTCCTTAGGTTGTCCCCTTTCCTACTCTTGGTACAAGAGATAGGGCACCCCGTCCAAATCCAGGTTCCCCAGGTATTTGGGATCGGGAACGGGCCTAATCCGTAGAATGCCTCCTTTGTTGGGATTGGAGGACTTCTTATAACCGATGAGCATTTGGTTGTTTTGCCCATCAAAATGTACCAGGGTAGTGTTTTCAATCTCCAATTCAAAGGTAAGCTGGGCTTCGGTTAGGAAGTTCTCGTAGGCGTATAATACCGCGGTCTGTGTGCTGAAATCATATACTGCCGGGATTTTGGGGTATATGCTATGCGTCCCGGCCAGCATATCATAGTACATGAGTCCGGAACTGTCAAAATACCGGAAATCCGAATCGGAAAAATTGGGATGGGTTCCCTCCGGATACCGCACAAACTGAGAGGCCATGGTGCTGCTGTCTATGATAGTATGCAAATCGTCATAACTTACGATAATGTGCTTGTCCGGAGTCTTAAAAAGTCGCTTGGCATCAAAACCCAAGTTCATTTCATGTACCAATTCATTGGTTTCCCCGTCCATGACCAAAAGCACATTCTCCCGGGTGGCCTCTTCGTCCCACGCCATAACGAACAATTTACCGTTCTCGTGGACCAGTTGCAAAGGTTTAATGTCTAAGGGTATATCCAAAAAATCGG
>JBCCZF010000394.1:0-3819 GCA_039188035.1 Bacteroidota bacterium
AAAGTATTGCAAATTCGTTATCTAAAGGAAGCATTTTATTCTTTCTCTTTGATGAATTTTAAAAGATGAATTAAACGTAGTGGCTATTATTCCAATTGGAAATAGATGGCCGTATCACCGGTCACGTACCAATTTATCTAACCTACTCCCCCTTCCCCCGCTTCCTTACAAAGTAGAACACGGAATAGGCGGCTACCAGGGCCAAAGCGATCCATTTCCAAATGGAGGGATTTACAAAGGATCGAGACTCCTCCTTGGCGTTTACTTCTTCCAGGGTATAGCCTTTGACGTTCTTTTTGGGCAGATAGGCATTGCTATTGTCGGTATCCGAGGCCAGTTGATCGCTGTGGGGCAGCCCGTCTGCGGCCAGTCGCTCCCGTATTTCCTGCAGTTGCCGGTGATAGTTTTCGATACTTTCGGTAGCAATACCGCCGACTTCCTCAAATTCGCGATCCAGGAAATTCGCCAATTTGGGGTTGTTGCATACATTTAGGTTACAGGACAACCCTACCTTTTCCACGGTTTCCAGAAAGTCGGTCAATAGTTTGCGCTTCACTTCCTCATCGGGCTTCCAGTAGGCTTTCCGTACGGCCTCGTACATACGGGAAAGCATCACCTGGTAGGCATAGAGGTTTTGGGATGCCTCAAAACGCTTGGCGATGTTTAGATCGTAGGAGTCCTCCACATAGATTCCAAAAAAATTATCCCATTTGCTTTCGTCCACAGCCTCCGGAACGGTTACTTGCCAGCCCCAAAGGTTGGCGGCCACCTGCCTCACAAATCGCCCGCCGGAATAGCCTTCGTCCAACATGGCATTGATCCATTTGGGGTTGAAGTACCGCGCCTGTAACTCCTTGCCCAGGAAATAGTCCAACTTTTCGTTTTTCATTTGGCCTTGGTTGGTGAGGTTGGAGACGATTACCTCCGGGGATTTACCGTCTATGGCCCTGATGGCCAAGGCCGTTCCGCCGAGGTACTGAAAGAAATCATCATTGTCCAGCCCGGCGTACAGATGGGAGGTGCGGCTATGGAGCACGGCCTTTGTGCCGGACAGGTTTTCTTGGAACAGCGCGATCAACAAGGAATCGTTGGCGGGTTGGTTGCCCCAAAAGCCCTTGCTGTAGGGAAAGTGCATGCGGTTCATAAAAACATCGGCCACTTCGGTATCGTTTTCCCAACTGCCCGAGGCATCGATCACGGTATTGGTTCCCGTGCCATAGGCCCCGTCCGGGGTGGAAAAGATGCGGACTTCCGCTAGTTTTTTCGCCAAGCTTTTTTGCACCCCTTTTTGGATTAGCGTATTGTAATGGCGTGTCGTGTTTTGCCGAACGTAGTTGTCCACTTCGTCCTGTTGGGCGGCCAACTTTACGGCTTTGTCCAGCAGCAGCACCAATTGTGGAAAAATATCCCGGTAGAGCCCGGATGGGATCAGGACAACATCCACCCGGGGCCGTTTTAGGATGTTTCGGGGAATCACCTTTACGTCCACCACTTTGCCGTATCCGTCATACACGGGTTTTACTCCCAAAAGGTTCAGGATCTTGGATTCCATGATCCCTTCGTTGCGGATACATTCGGTAGACCAGAGGTTAAAGGCCACCTTGTCCGGAAATTTCCCCTTGTGCTCCTTGCGGTAGGTGGTTATCAGATCATCGGCCAGGTTTTCTCCGGCTTTGTAGACTTCTACGGAAGGAATATAATCCGCATCAAAGGCGTAAAAGTTCTTGCCCGTGGGCAGGGAGTTGGGATTTCTAAGTGGATCGTTCCCCGTACTGGCCGCTACGTACTTGCCGTTCAGGGCGGTTACCAAGGCACTGAGTTCGGCCTCGCCACTGGCCCAAATGCGTTGCCGGATATCATCCGCATAGGCCGCTTTCTCCTGGGCATTGAGCCCTGTCTTTTGGGAGACGATGGCCTGTACGTTTTTTTCCACATACTCCGGTTTGGGAAGCTTTCCAAAGGTATGTAGGCCCAATGGGGCGTGTTTCTCCTGAACCTCCTCAATATAATGCTCCAGATAGTGCAGTTCCTCATCGTCCATAATGGTGTCCATGGCCAGATCTGCCAGAACCCCGGATTGCTGGGCATAGGTGTAGATCTCATTGAATTTGGCCCGGGCCAGGGCAGTACTCTTCGATTCTGCAATCTCATGTTCGGAGATCAATTGTTCCAGTTTGTCCAAGACCGGATTGATGCCGATTTTATCAAAAGGGGGCGTCATGTGGTCTATGATTATCGCTCCCGAGCGCCGCTTGGCCTGAAGCCCCTCGCCCACATCGTCCACAATGTAGGGATACACATTTACCATATCCCCGATCAAGGCTTCCGAGGCATCGTTGCGGTTGAGTCCCGTTTCCTTTCCCGGAAGCCACTCCAAGGTGCTATGGGTACCCAGATGCACTACCGCATCGGCCTGATACCCGTGTTGCAAGTAGAGATAAAAGGCAATATACTGGTGGTGGGGCGGTACGGAGATATCGTGGTGCATGATGTCAAGATCCTGCGACCAGCCCCGCACCGGCTGTGGCGTAAGCAGTACATTGCCGTATTTTACGGAGGGCAGTACAAAGTAGTTTTTCCCGTTTTTATCCGTCCAAACCATAATGGAGCTTTCCTCGGGCTTGCCCCATTCTTTCTCGATTTCCTTCTTTAGGGGGTCGGCCAGTTTGGCGTACCATTGCTGGTACAGTTCCATGGGTACGAGGGTCGCTTGGCCCTGTTCCACCAGCTTGTCGATCTCTTTGGGGGCCCATTGCCCAATGTTGAGGCCGTATTTGGAGACCCGGTCAAAAATGGTAGCCTCGTCCATGGGCTGGTCGCCCAGGTCGTACCCTTCCTTTTTTAATCGGGATAGGATGGAATACAGACTATTAGGTACTACGTTTAGGTAACTGGCACCGAGAAGTTCCTTGCCCGGGGGGTGACTGTAGTAGATCAACGCGATCTGCTTTTCCACATTGGGCTTGTTTTGCAAAACGTGCATCTTCTGCACCCGTTTTACCAATTGCTGCACCTGGAATAGGATGGAGCGCTTTTCCGTCCATGCTCCCATAGGGCCGGTCACCTCCTTGCTGCTCGTGACAATGGGCTGTACCATGCCCATTTGTTCGGGAATGTTCAAGGAACTGGTACGTTTGTAGATCTGTACACCCTGCCCGTCATGCATCCACTCGTCCGCCGTCTGGTTCACCTGGATCATATTGATTACGGGAATGCCAAGCTTTTCGAACAGTTTCCTATTGTCATGCGGATTGGCCCCGAGCCAGGCGGCCTGCGCCAAGATCACTTCCGGGACAAGCCGTTTCCTTTTGTTGTAAAAGAGCTTTTCGGCAGCCGTTGCATCCGGGTAGCCGTAATAGAAAAGTACATTGAAACCCTTGTCTTCAAACTGTGAGGCGTATTCCTTAAAGGGAGTGAGTTGCTCGGATAAAAAATCGCTTCGCCACATATTTATGGCCACCCAGGGATTGCCCGGCATATAGGTTTTATAATCCTTTCGGTACGATTCAAAATCGGCATAGACCTTTTTGTCCTGGATATTGCAAAGGGCAAACTCCGGCATGGGAATGGGTCGCTGTTCGGGAAGATCAAGGCCTAGCGAGCGTCGGCATTGGTCCAAGATCATGGCGACCAGATTCTCGCGCCCCGATTGCTCGTAAAATGCGATGGTCTTGGAATCCATTTGGATAGAAGTATACTCGCCCAGGCCCGAATTGTCATCGGAGCCAACGGCGAATACCTTTCTTCCGTTTTTCGCCAACTGGTTTAAAAGGGGCAGTACGTTGGCCAGTTTTGTCGCATTGATAATATCGACAAAGA
>JBCCZF010000395.1:0-3818 GCA_039188035.1 Bacteroidota bacterium
GCCGGTGCCCGCGGTTATCTGTTAAAGGATACCAAAAAGGAAATCCTGGAAGAGGCACTCCTAAGTGTAGCCGAAAAAGGATACTACCATACCAATACCGTGACCCGCATCCTGGTGGGTACCTTGGATAAAAAGGAACCCCTAGTGGATATTAAGGAACGGGAAATGGAGTTTATGCGCCTGGCCTGTTCGGAAATGACCTATAGGGAGATTGCCGAGGCCATGCATTTGAGTCCCAAAACCATAGAGGGGTACCGGGACGCCCTTCACGAAAAATTGCAGGTCAAAAATAGGATAGGATTGGTGCTCTATGCCATACGGAATGGAATTTTTGTGCCGTAGCAGCTTTGGAAGTAGGTTTAGGTTGATGGTGTATAGTCCCTGGATTTTCACATTGTTCATGGTATAGGGGCCATGGGTTTGTACAAGGAACGCGTATTGCCTACTTTTAGGGGCCTTATGGGTATTCCTTAAGGCTAATGTTCCCTCTCTAAGTATAAACACTACGATGAAATACACTACTTTACGAGCCTTTCTTTTGCTATTTTTAGGTGCCTTGACGTCAGGGCAGGTGTTGGGACAAAAAAGAAATAAG
The DNA here is from genome assembly GCA_039188035.1 of Bacteroidota bacterium. Taxonomy (GTDB): domain Bacteria; phylum Bacteroidota; class Bacteroidia; order Flavobacteriales; family Flavobacteriaceae; genus Ulvibacterium. The sequence goes on from JBCCZF010000395.1 coordinate 596, forward strand.
TCCGCCACCCAGGGCTTGACGTATTCAGAAGATCTTTTTTCCAGTTTGCGCTATCGATCCCTTGGGCCTTATCGGGGAGGACGTTCGGCCGCGGTTACCGGCGTGCCCGGTAAACCCAATCTGTTTTATTTTGGTGCAACTGGCGGTGGGGTCTGGAAAACCGAAAACGGGGGCCGTAGCTGGGAGAATATCTCAGATGGGTACTTTGGGGGCAGTATCGGGGCCATTGAGGTGGCCCAAAGCGACCCCAATGTCATTTATGTTGGGGGTGGGGAAAAGACCTTACGGGGCAATGTTTCCTCGGGCTATGGCATTTGGAAATCCGTGGATGCCGGGGCTACCTGGAAGTCCGTAGGCCTTGAAAAAAGTAGGCATGTGCCCCGGATACGCATCCATCCCAAAAATCATAATATCGTTTATGCGGCTGTGTTGGGAAATATTTATACCCCCAGCGAAGATCGAGGGATCTATAAAAGTAGTGATGGCGGGATAAGCTGGAAAAAGGTACTGCATGTAAACGACCAGGCCGGCGCTGTAGACCTAACATTGGACCCCAATAACCCCAGGATACTCTATGCCGCAACCTGGCGTGCCCAAAGAACGCCCTATAGTCTAAGCAGCGGGGGTCCGGGTTCGGCCCTGTGGAAGAGCATGGACAGTGGGGAAACCTGGACGGAAATTTCCAAAAACGAAGGCTTTCCCAAAGACACCTTGGGCATTATTGGGGTAACCGTATCCCCTAAGAATTCCCAGCGGGTCTGGGCCATTGTGGAAAACAAGGATAAGGGCGGACTCTACCGAAGTGAGGACGGGGGAGAAAAGTGGACCTTGGTCAATTCCGAAAGAAAACTGCGGCAGCGTGCTTGGTACTATACACGGGTCTATGCGGATACCGAGGACGAGGATATCGTCTATGTGCTTAATGTGCGATATCACCGATCTACCGATGGCGGTAAGACCTTTAACACCTTTAACGCGCCCCACGGGGACCATCACGACCTTTGGATTTCTCCGGAAAATGCGAACCGTATGATCATCGGGGACGATGGCGGGGCCCAAGTCACCTATGACGGTGGGGCCACTTGGAGTACCTATTACAATCAGCCTACGGCCCAGTTTTATAGGGTTACTACGGACAATGCTTTCCCGTATCGCATTTATGTGGCACAGCAGGACAATTCTACCCTGCGGATGAACCACCGCAGCGATGACGGTAGCATTGGGGAAGACGATTGGGAGCCTACAGCCGGTGGGGAAAGTGCCCATATTGCTGTGGACCCCACCAACAACGATATTGTTTATGGGGGTAGCTATGGGGGCTTTTTAACCCGGGTAAACCATAAAACGGGTACGGTTAGGGCCATTAACGTATGGCCGGATAATCCTATGGGTTATGGGGCCGAGGGAATGAAATATCGTTTTCAATGGAATTTCCCGATCATGTTCAGTAGGCATGATCCCAAAAAGCTGTATGCCTTTTCCAATCATGTACATCGAAGCACCAATGAAGGGCAAAGTTGGCAACTGCTTAGCGATGATCTTACCCGAAACGATTCCACCAAATTGGTGTCCAGTGGGGGGCCCATCACCCAGGACAATACCGGGGTGGAATACTATTGCACCCTTTTTGCGGCCAATGAAAGCCCTCGTAAAGAGGGGTTGTTATGGGTAGGCAGTGATGATGGTCTTATCCATATATCCAAGGATGGCGGCCAACATTGGGAAAACGTTACCCCTGCGGGAATGCCGGAATGGAGTATGATCAATAGTATTGAACCTTCGGCCTTTGATGAGGGAACCTGTTATGTGGCGGCCACCCGGTATAAATTGGGGGATTTTGCCCCCTACCTGTACAAAACCACAGATTACGGAAAGACTTGGGTGAAAATTACCCGGGGCATTCCAGGGGAGCATTTTACCCGGGTGCTTCGGGAAGACCCCAAAAAAAGGGGGCTGCTCTACGCCGGAACGGAAACCGGCATGTATGTTTCCTTTGATGACGGGGCAAATTGGCAATCGTTTCAAGGAAATCTTCCCATTGTTCCCATAACCGATTTGGCCGTAAAGGAGAACAATCTGATTGTGGCCACCCAGGGCCGGAGCCTTTGGATTTTGGATGACCTTACCGTCTTGCATCAATTGGATGAAGCCATGCGGGACGCCAATACAGTCCTTTTTAAACCCAAGGACAGCTATAGGACCAAGGGCAGCGCGGCCCAAAAACCAAGCCTCACCCAGGGGGAGAACCATCCCAATGGGGTAGTTGCCCATTTCTATCTTAAGGATTTTGCGGAACGGGATAGTATCACCTTGACCTACATGACCGCCGAAGGGGATACCTTGGCTTCTTTTGGTAGCCACACCAAGGAGAAGGAGAAAAAGTTGAAGCTAAAAAAAGGGGGCAATACCCATATTTGGGATACCCGGGGCGAAGGAGGCAATAAATTGAACGGGATGATCCTGTGGTGGGCCAACTTGGCAGGGCCCAAGGCCGTGCCCGGAACCTACCAAGTACATTTAAACGTTAACGGGGAGAACCGTTCGCGACCCTTCCGGATTCTTCCGGATCCCCGTGCGGAGGTGTCCGTAGCCGACATGCAAAAACAATATGATTTTGTAGAGGAGGTCAATACCACCATAAACAAGGCACATACCTCCATAGAAAAAATTCGAAAAGTGGTTACCCGGCTAAATGCCTTTGTAGCCCAATATAAGCAGGATCCAAGGACCAAAGACCTGGTCGCCCAGGCCAAGAACATCAAGGCCAAGTTTGAAAAGGTGGAAAAGGCCCTGTACCAGACCCGCAACCGAAGTGCCCAGGACCCCTTGAATTTCCCCATAAAACTCACCAATAAACTAGGACATTTGAACAGTTTGGTCACCTTGGACGATTTTCCCCCGACCGAGCAGGATATTGCCGTAAAAAATGAATTGACGGCAAAAATAGATGTCCAATTAGAAGCATTTGACAAGGTGGTAGATGATGAAATTAGCACGTTTAACAAAACCTTTAATACACTGGGCCTGGACTATTTGTCCGTGGAGGAATAAAGATGGCGTTTTATTCGTTTTCCAGACTTAGATGTACGGAGTATTTTGGAACATACGTAAAAGGAACTTGGGAGCAAATAATTACTTAAAGCTAATTGTTAAATAATTCACGACGCCTCGCCAGAATGCCGTAAACCTCAATGCCCCATCAGACATCGGTGCCGCTTTGCCC
>JBCCZF010000396.1:0-3814 GCA_039188035.1 Bacteroidota bacterium
GGCGGGATTGAACCCCACCCCTACCATAGACCGTTTGGCGCATGAAGGAATGTTGTTCGAGAACGCCTTTTGTACCAACTCGATCTGCACGCCTTCCCGGGCTACGATTATGACCGGGCAATATAGTCAGGCCAATGGGGTGCAGGACCTTGCAGGGCAATTGGCTCCCGAAAACCAATATTTGGCACATGAAATGAAGAAATTGGGATATGAAACCGCCATCATTGGCAAGTGGCATTTAAAAGAGGCCCCCGAAGCCTTCGATTATTTCAATGTACTCTATGGGCAGGGCAGCTATTTTGACCCCGTGCTTTATGAAAAGGGGGAAACGGAAATGATGGACGTTAACCGGGGCAAAAAGGTGGATATGAAACCCGGACACCAATATGAGGGCCATTCCAGCGATGTCATTACCGATGCTACCCTAAAATGGCTGCGGGAAAGAAAGGATGACAAGCCTTTCTTCCTCATGCACCACTTTAAGGCACCTCATGATATGTTCCAATTTGCGCCGCGCTATACCAACTATCTGGAAAATACAGAGATCCCCGAACCTGCCAGCCTATACAACAACCGCAACAACGGTTCTGTAGGCACCAAGGGAACCAAAGGGGTTATGATTCCGCATATTGGTTCCTCGGTCTCCAAACGCAACCAAAACCGTAATATGGGGCAGCATATGAAAATCGACCCCAACCTCCCGGATGACGAATACACCCACGAAGCCTATCAAGAGTACTTAAAGCGATACTTGCGCTGTGTAAAAGGGGTTGACGATAACGTAAAGCGCATTTTTGATTATCTGGAGGAAAACGATTTAATGGACAATACCATTATCGTGTACACCGGCGATCAGGGTTTTATGCTGGGCGAGCACGACTATATCGATAAACGTTGGATGTACGAGGAATCCATGCGCATGCCGTTCTTGGTGCGTTACCCCAAGATGATTGCTGCGGGCAGCCGTACCGATGCCCTGATCAACAACACGGATTTTGCCCCAACGCTCATTGCATTGGCAGGAGGGGAAAAGCCCGAATATATGCAAGGAAACAGTTTTAAGGAAATTCTTGAATCGGGAAAGGAACCGGAAGGCTGGCGCGATGCTACCTATTACCGCTATTGGATGCACATGGCCCATGCCCATGCCAATCCGGCCCATTTTGGGGTGCGCACCAAGGATTACAAACTCATTTTTTATTACGGATGCGACTATAAAAAGCGATTTGAGGACAGTGATTGGCCGGACAACAAATCGCAGCCCTTTACCACCAAACGGCCTTTGGAATACTGGACGCCCCCGGCTTGGGAACTGTACGACCTGAAAAACGACCCCTTTGAGATGAACAACCTATATGGAAAACCGGGATACGAAAAGGTTACCGCGGATTTGAAAAATAAGTTGAAGCAGTTACGTGAAAATCTGAATGAAACGGATGTGGATTACCCACATATCCAGGAAATTATCACGGAGCATTGGGACCTGTCCCAAAATAGGCCGGCCCCCATCGATTCCGTGAAACTATACAGTGAGGAAAGGGTCTGGAATGCCCTATACCCCAACCACCATAAAAGTGGCCTATGGCGATTTGAAGATTTGCACCCGGAGACCCCCAATGTATTGATTATGGGAAATTCCATATCCATAGGATACACCGATTATGTACGCAATGTACTGGGCAAAAGGGCCGATGTGGCCCGTGTCCCGGTAAACTGCGAGCATACCCGCAAAATGCTGGCCAATCATAAATTATGGTTGGGTGATGTGGATTGGGACGTGATTCATTTCAATTGGGGACTCCATGATTTAAAACGATTGACCCCAGAGGGTAAACTGGACAAGACCCGAAAAGCGCCCCGATTGGTTCCTGTGGCGGAATACAAGGAAAACTTGGCAAAAATCATCCAGATTTTAAAAAGTACCGGGGCACGATTGGTGTTCGCCACCACTACGGTTATTCCACCGGAGGCCGCAGGGAGGATAAAAGGGGATGAGATTGTCTACAATAAAGCGGCACTGGAGGTGCTGCAGCAGCATCCGGATGTCCAAATAGATGATCAGTATACTACCATTTTGAATTTTCCGGAGGGACGCAATGCCAAAGGGGATGTCCATTTTCCTGCCTGGGGCTCGGCCAAACTGGGGTTTGGGGCCGGATCTGTAATTCGGGATATCCTAAAGGAAGAAAGCAAATGGCGTAGGCCGCCACCGCATTTGCGGTAACCGGAAAAGGCCGTACAAGCGACACTGTAACACCCATGGAATCCATATGCATAGAAGACCGAACAACACTAAGAAACGCAAAGTGAAAACAAAGGGAACTGTTCTATACTTGGCCCTATTAATGGGCCTTTCCCTTATGGCCCAAGAAGCGGAGCGGCCTAATATTGTCCTGATCATGTGCGATGATTTGGGCTGGGCCGATGTTGGTTTTAATGGGAATGCGGACATTGCTACGCCCCATTTGGACCGTTTGGCCGCCCAAGGGGCCATTTTTAAGCGCTTTTATTCCGGGGGTGCGGTATGTTCGCCCACACGGGCCAGTTGTCTTACGGGCCGGAATCCCTATCGTATGGGAATCTATACGGCCAATGCTGGACATATGAAGCCCCAGGAGATTACCCTGCCGGAATTGTTGCAAGGGGCCGGATATGCCACTGGGCACTTTGGCAAATGGCATTTGGGTACGTTGACCACAACGATCGAGGACTCCAACCGGGGGCGGCCCAGGGACTTCTCCCATTATTCACCTCCCTCGGCCAATGGGTATAATGCCTATTTTGTAACAGAGGCCAAGGTGCCCACCTATGATCCCATGATACGGCCCAGGGTGTTCGATACCCTTAAAGGGGAAAACCTGCGTTTTGGTTGGGCGGCCGTGGAAGATCGGAAGGCCCCTAAGGAATTGATGTCCTATGGATCCCACTATTGGTACGGCCGTGAACAGTTGGAACTCAATAATCTCGAGGGAAGTGACTCCCGGGTAATCATGGACCGGGTGATGCCCTTTGTGCGTTCCACCGTGCGTGCCCACCAGCCTTTTTTTGCCGCGGTTTGGTTCCATACCCCCCATTTACCCCTGGTGGCTACCAAAGTACAACGCGATCGGTATGCCCACTTGCCCTACAAACAGCAATTGCTTTACGCGTCCATCACCAGTATGGACGAACAAGTGGGCCGTTTATGGGCACAACTGGAAGCCTTGGGCCAGGCCGAAAATACAATGTTGTGGTTCTGTAGCGACAACGGCCCGGAAAATGGAACTCCGGGGTCTTCGGGCCCCTTTAGGGAACGCAAGCGTAGCCTGTATGAAGGGGGCGTTCGGGTACCGGGATTTGTGATCTGGCCAAACAAAATAAAGGCTGGGACCTTGGATTTTCCCGCAGTTACCAGTGATTATCTCCCGACCATCTTGGATTACCTGGATATGGAATATCCGGATGACCGGCCCTTGGACGGAATAAGCCTTAAGGAAGCTTTGGAAGGCCGGATACAAAAAAGGGAAAAGGCCATTGGTTTTCAAAATGGGAAAAAAAGGTCTTGGGTATCCCAACAATACAAACTGATCTCCAATGACGGCGGAGAAACCTACGAACTATACAACCTGATTCAAGACAAAGGGGAAACCCGAAATATTGCCGAAAAATATAAAAACAAGGTGAATATCATGAAAGCGGATTTGTTGGCCTGGATCCAATCGTGTAGGCAAAGCGATGCGGAAATGGATTATTGACCAAATGGAATCCGAAATGGGAATGGGCCCAAGACGACTTCGATAAAAAAATAGGTATGAAACAGTACTTTTTGGTGAAA
>JBCCZF010000397.1:0-3803 GCA_039188035.1 Bacteroidota bacterium
CTCTGCCATTAAACTCCGTTACCGCGCTTTTTGGTGCTCCGGTCATCTTGGCCATTATTATCAAAAGCAAGAAAATGAAAGGCGCATTCTAATGGAGCATCGACCGAACATCGGCAAAGGCGCGACCCATTTTACCACGCCCATCCTATATACCCAAGGGTTGACCATTGGTTACCGGACCAAAAAGAATGTTCTGGAGCTTGAAAAAAATCTGGACATAAAAATCCATAATGGGGAACTCGTATGTTTGATCGGGCCAAACGGCTGTGGCAAATCTACATTGATGCGCACCATAGCCGGACTCCAAAAACCGTTGCAAGGGGACACGATCATTTCGGGGGTTGATGTGAAAAAGATGAAACCACATCAATACGCACGGCTTCTGAGCCTGGTTTTAACGGACAAAATAAATGTAGGCGGCATGACGGTAATGGATATCGTTTCCATTGGTCGTTATCCGTATACCAACCAGTTTGCAAAACTGGGCCCAAAAGATCATGAGATCATTGAACGTTCCTTGGATAGCGTTCATTTAAACGATTTTACAGATAGGTTTTTTCATGAACTGAGCGACGGTGAAAAACAACGGGTGCTCATCGCCAAAGCACTGGCACAGGACACCCCCTTGATCTTGCTGGACGAACCCACCGCCCACCTGGACCTACCCAATCGTGTGGAAATTATGAACATCCTAAAACGTTTGGCCAAAGAAACCAACAAGGCCATATTGTTGTCCACCCACGAACTGGACCTGGCACTGCAGACCTCGGATACGATTTGGCTAATGAACGGAGCGGAAACTATGAAAACTGGCACCCCGGAAGACCTGGTGCTCTCCGGTATGTTTGAGCGGGTATTCAAAAGCAAAGCGTTTGAATTTGATAAATACTCGGGCGCTTTTAAAGTGGTGCACCCCGTCAAGGGAAAGGTATCTTTATCAGGAAATGATGTGCATACCACCTGGGCCCGACGTGCGTTGGAAAGGGAAGGCTATCAGGTGATAAACGATTCCAATTTCTTTCTTAAAGTGTGGTATGCCAATGACCTTTGGCAGTTAAGCATCCATACCCGTACGCTCCACTGCCAAACTATTGCCGAACTGCTTCAGGCCTTGCGCAAAGAAAGATCTTAAGTGGATGCCACTTCCAACTAACCTTTGGTTTTCCTCTTACGCTTGTAAAGAAAAAGGTTCCATTTTTCCTCGGCCACACCGTGTTTGTCCATTTCGGCCCGAGCCAGTATAAAAAAAAGGTCGGACAATCGGTTAATGTAAGCGGCAATATACTCTTCCACACAATCCGGATCTTCATCGACCAAGCTAAACAAGGTACGTTCCCCACGCCGCATCTGGGTCCGACAAACATGGCACAGGGCAGCGATTTCGTGACCTCCCGGAAGTAGAAAATAATCCGAGGGGCTGCTCATTTCTTCCTCCAATCGATCGATCCATTGTTCGCAGAAATGGGCTCCATCAACGGGTCTGGGGTTCGGGTTTTCTTTCTTTGAGTCCGAAGGACGCGCCAAATGCGACATCATGTCCATGAGGTCTTTCTGGATCCGATGCAGGTTTTCCTGCCAACCGTGATCTACTCCAAGCTTGGCGCGAAGCAAGCCAATAGTACTGTTTACCTCATCCAAGGTTCCAAGACATTCCATCCGTGCCCCGTTCTTCGCGGTTCGTTTTCCCCCGAATACGCCAGTAGTTCCCTTATCCCCTTTTCTAGTATAAATCTTCATCTTAGCTGCTTTAAAAAAGTATGGACAAAATTAACGCGTATTGCAACGGTATCCTTGGGTAATTTTACAATATCGAATCCTTTTTCGATGTAAACCGACTCCAATGCCCTTTCCAACACCACCCCATAAGCAAACTCTTGCTGCCGTTGTTCATCCTTATGATAAATACGGCGCCAAGTGGATGTAAAAAATACGCTGTTTTGAAACTTATCAGGGTAGGGAAAATGGTCGATGAATTTGGGCACAGGTTTTCCTTCCACTTGCAGGTACGCAATCAAATCCAGCATGGAACGGTCGGCGAATACGGCTTGTGGGTGTGTGGACAATTGGGCGATGGATGCCTCGTAGACCAATGCCACAAACCTGTCCAGGTCCTTCCAGGGCATGCCTTCCCCCCCATTTTCCTGTTCCCTTTTAATAACGCTTCTGGAGACCTCGTGCATGCAAGGAAATGTTCGCTCCAACGCCTTGATCAAAGTCGTTTTTCCCGTACCCGGAGCCCCGCTAATGATGTATTTTTTACTATAAGGCCTCATTCAAAAAATAAAAAACAGCATACGAACAACAGAGAAGGATACTGCTGGCCCAATTCACATAAACCGTGGTCTTCAAGTCGGCATCGGTAAGGATACGCGGGTTATGCCCTATAAACGGTTTTTCCACAAGTTTCCCTTGGTACCGATTGGGCCCGCCAAATTGACAATCCAGGATATAGGCCAGTGCCGCTTCGGGATAGCCTGCATTGGGGCTCGAATGCTTCTTCCCCTCTTTAAACACAAAATCCAACCCTTTGAGCCGGCCCGTTACCCATAGCATCAACACGGCCGTAATCCGTGCCGGGATGTAGTTGGCCACATCGTCCAATCTCGCGGCAAACTTTCCAAATACCCTATACCGGTCGGATTTGTAACCGATCATGGAATCCAAGGTATTGATCATTTTGTAGGCCACGGCACCCGGCACCCCCAAAACGAAATAGTAAAAAAGTGGTGCAATGACCCCGTCGCTCAAATTTTCCGAGAGGGTCTCTAAAGTAGCGGTGCGTATCTGCTGTTCGTTAAGGTTGGAGGTGTCCCTGCCCACAATCCATGAGAGCCGTTTTCTACCTGCCTCCAGCCCCTGTTCCTTTACGATTTTAAATACGGCCTGCCCCTCTTTGATAAGCGTTCGGTTCGCCAGGCAATAAAACAAGAGAATCACGGCGGCACCGTTTGAAAGGATGGGATCGATTGTCCGCAAACCTGCCAATACCAAATGCGTTAGGGCATATGCCAATCCCACCAATACAACGGTTAAAATCAATCCCTTCCCGAACTTGTTTTTCCCTTTGTTCAAGGTTTTCTCACCCACGGAAATGGCATTTCCAAAAAAGACGATCAGGTGGGGCATCCAACGGGGATCGCCGAGCAGGGCATCCAGCAAAAAGGCGGCAACCAAGATATAAATCGGCGTTATTTCCAAAGTTTCAGCGCTTTCACAAGATTTGTATTGGCCTCTTGACTTTGTGTAGCCAAGCGAATATATTCCCCTTCAAGTCCCTTAAAGTTGGTCGCATCGCGAATCAAGATACCATGCTCCTCAACCAAATAGGCCTTAAGGGCAGCTGCGGTGCCTTTTTTTAACTCTACCAGGAAATACGAGGTATGGCTAGGTTTCACTTTCAACCAACCAATTGCCGTAAGTTCTTGGACAAAGGCCCTGGTCTCCTCCAGCAACGCGCCAACATGGAAACGCCATGGGTCATAATGCGCAAATACTTGCAATCCGGCCTGAATGGCCAATGCGTTTACGCTCCATGGCATTTTTATCCCAAAAAGTGGGTCGATAATTGCAGGATGAGCCACAACATAGCCCAAACGTATCCCGGGAATGGCAAAAGTCTTGGTCAGGGAGCGAACAACGATCAGATTATCCAATTGCCCGACCAAAGGAACAAGGGATTTGATTTGATTTGTAAATTCAATATACGCCTCGTCGATTACAAAAATGGTATTTGGCGCTTCCTCACTATGTCGCGTCAACACTTCCGTTGAAATAATACTTCCGTCCGGATTATTGGGATTGCA
>JBCCZF010000398.1:0-3782 GCA_039188035.1 Bacteroidota bacterium
CCGTTGTCGATATGACGGCGTTCCCGATCCCAATACGGCCCTACTACCCCCGAATAAAACGCATCGATACGCGCATCAATTTTTTTTGAGATTCGAAGCAATCCATAGCCCCATACGGCGAGTAGGCCCCCATTCTTAGAGACCCGATATACCTCTTTGCCAAAAGCATCCAGATCAAACCAATGGATGGCCTGTGCCACCGTAATCAAATCAAAAAAATTGCTTTCAAAAGAGGTACTCTCCGCCCTTTCCACATGGAATTGGACATTCTTTGGTTGCTCCGCATTTTGAATCTGTTCCCTGCTAATATCCGAGGCATATACCGTTTGGAAATAGCGGGCCAGGGCCAAGGCTACTTGCCCGTTGCCCGTACCACAATCCCAACAGGACTCCCGGGAATCCATATGGGACAGCAATTCCGTATACAAGGTTTGGGGATATACGGGTCGAAATTTTTTATAGGATTTGGAATGACCGGAAAATCGATCTAGAGCCTCTTTCATTCCACGGTTTATACAAACTATATTAGCTTAGCGATGATATCCTCCTCGGAGATTCCCTCGGCCTCCGCTTTGTAGTTCTTTATGACCCTGTGGCGGAGAATGCCCATGGCCACGGCACGAACGTCCTCGATATCCGGTGAAAACTTGCCTTGTGTGGCCGCATGGGCCTTGGCTCCCAGAATAAGGTTTTGAGAGGCACGCGGTCCCGCCCCCCAGTCGATATACTGTTTTACAAAATCCGAGGCGTTGGGCAATATGGGTCGCGTCTTGCCCACAAGCCCCACGGCATATTCCACCACATTGTCCGGAACGGGTATGCGGCGTACCAAATGCTGGATTTCGGTAATTTCCTGGGCGCTGAATAGCGACCGTAGCTTTGGAAATTCATCATTCGTAGTATTTTTCACCACCTGTACCTCCTCTTCCATGGAGGGATATTTTAACTCAATGGCGAACATAAAGCGATCCAACTGCGCTTCGGGCAAGGGGTAGGTTCCTTCCTGTTCAATGGGGTTCTGTGTGGCCAAAACAAAATAAGGCAAGGGCAATTGATACCGTTGTCCGGCTATGGTCACCGCCCGTTCCTGCATAGCTTCCAAAAGTGCCGCCTGGGTCTTGGGCGGGGTCCGGTTAATTTCGTCCGCCAGGATAATATTCGCGAATACAGGACCTTTTATAAACTTGAAGTTCCGGTTTTGATCCAGTATCTCGCTCCCTAGAATATCGCTGGGCATAAGATCCGGGGTAAACTGGATACGCTTAAAATCCAACCCCAAGGTACGGGCGATGGTATTTACCATAAGGGTCTTGGCCAGTCCAGGAACCCCGATCAGCAGGGAATGCCCCCCCGTGTAAATGGACAACAATATCTGATTGATCACCGTCTCTTGTCCTACAATGATCTTGGCTATTTCCTTTTTTAGCGCAGTGTGTTTTTCTACCAGATGGTTAATGGCGACAACGTCCGACATATGGATTATTCCTTTACCCAGTTATTGGCAAAATTGCACCCTTTGTTACTATCACTTACGCTAATATAGGTCTCCTCAATATGTTCTTCCATCCACTCCTTTATCGCCTCATACTGCTTTTCGGTAAGGGCCAGTTCCTGAATTTTTGTATAGTCCCGGGCAAAATTGGCCACATGCTCATCAAAGCGATTGGTAACCTTGAGTATTTTGTATTTGGGTGCGCCTCCCCGGGGATCCTGTTCAAAAATAGGATAGGAAACCTCGTCGTCCTTGAGATTCCGTACCTGGTTGTAGAGGGTGGGATCCATTTTGGTCAACTCGAATGTTGGCCCAAAATCGGTAGGGTTTCGTAGCCTGCCCCCATCAAATTTGGTCTCCTTTTCGTCTGAAAAGTTAAGTGCCGCATCTGCAAAGGTATATTTCCCCTCTACAATATGTTTGCGTATGGTATCCAACTCGGCCTTGGCCTTATCCAAGGCCCCTTGGGAAATCTCGGGCTGTATCAATATGTGTCGGAGGTCCAATTCCTGCCCCCTTATCTTTTCAATAAAAATAATGTGAAAACCCGACTCGGTCTCAAAAGGCTCGGAAATCTCCCCTTCCCGAAGGCTAAAGGCGACATCCTTGAAGTTTTTGTAGAAAGCCGTTTGTTTTGTAACTCCTTTGTATAATCCTCCCTTGGGTTTGGATCCGGGATCCTGCGAATATAGGATAGCCTTTACACTAAAACTGGCGTCGTTGTCCTCCACATCGGCCTTAATGGTATTCAATTTATCGATGGCCTTCTGCTTTTCGGCTTCCGAGGCCGTGGGCTGTTTCACAATCTGTGAAATCTCGAGCTCCGCGCCAAAAACCGGACGTTCTTCCTCGGGTATCCTGTTAAAAAACTGCCGTACTTCCTCCGGGGTGATTACTATTTCCGAAACGATATCCTGTTGCATTTTTTCGGAGAGCATCCGTAATTTGTTGATCTTGATTATTTCCTCACGCAAGCTGGCCTCATCTTCCTTTCGATAAAACTTCAAAAGCTTTTCCATGCTACCGGTTCGTACCACCAACTCCTGTATCTGAGCCTCCGTCTGGGCGGCCACCTGATCGTCGGAAACCAATAAACTGTCCTGTACCGCTTGGTGCGCATACAGACGATCTTCCATCAACTTTCCTAAAAGCCCGCAGCGCGTAATGTCCTCTGTGGCCACCCCTTGGCTTCTGAGATCTAACAAGGTTTTATCCACATCGGAATCCAGGATCACATAATCTCCCACCACGGCCGCAATGCCATCAAGCTTGATGCGCTTAAAGGCGTTCACGGTATCCTTAGTTACCCCTGGGGATTCCACAATAGGTTTATTTGCAGTTGTCCCTGTATTCCCAGCGATGGCCGTGCTGGACTGTGCCCAGGACAAACCGCAATAAAAAAGGGCCCCAAAAACCCATAAACCCTTATTTCTCCCGTACATATAATTCAAACTCTTTTTCCTTGATAGCTTCATCTATTATCTCGGTTTCCAATTTACGTGTATAATCCAATCTTCTCCTGCTAAGAAGTACCTGTTTGATCGTAGGCTCAATGAAGGATAAAGGAGCAATATCATTTACTTGCCTCACATCCATTATCTTAGCCAAATATACCCCCAATGAATCCTCCAATTCAAAAAATTGTGATTTTTTTAGGTATCGGTGTTCATTGTCCAAGGTAAGCGGGGGTATTTCCCGGATGACCCTAGAGGCCCTGATCCAAATGGAATCGTTAAAGTTCAGTTTTCGGAACTGCACGCCAATGGAATCCAAATAGGACATATCCTCCGACTTAAAGCTTTTGAGCCTTTTAATGGTTTCGTCCTTGTTCAGGAACTCCAAGGGCAACTCTACAAAACGAAGCTTTACCAGTTTTTCCTTAAGTCGAAAATTCTCTTTTTCACGCTCGTAAAACCGTTCCAACTGAGCGCGGTTCACCACGGTATCCGTGCCTTCGCGCACCAAGGCTTCCTTGTAGGCCCTAGTATATAGGTCCACTTGGTAATCCGCCACCAAGGCATCAAATTCGGCTAGCTTTTCCTCGGGAAGATTGATCTTGGCCTTGTTCAACAACAACTGCTTGGAGGCCCAAGTATTGATATAGTGCGTGGTAAATGAGGCGCTGTCCCCACGGGAAATTCCCTTTTGTAGGAGCGGGGCAACATCTTCCTTGTATAGATAACGGTTCCCGACCCGGGCCAGGGGCTCTTTCTCCTCATTCTGTTTTAGATAGGAATCGCAGGACAGGATCAAAAGTATCGTCAAAAGCCCTATAAGACCGGTTGTCCCC
>JBCCZF010000399.1:0-3770 GCA_039188035.1 Bacteroidota bacterium
CGGTGTTTCAACAGCGGTACTTGGAACGAAAAGGTCCAGGTTTTGCGGGTAGCCCTTATGATACACATAGGCCCTATTGAGATACACCTTATAATTTGATGGGGCTTCGAAGGCAACTTTATCCGTAATCAATTCAAATCCCAGTATTTTTGCCGCTTTTATAAATTCTTCTTTTTGTGCCCCTAAAAGGTTGTTCTCGGTGCAAAACAGGATAAACGTATCCAAGGCCTTCTTTGGGTGGCTTACCTGGGGATTGTCATGATAGACCTCTTTGATGAATGCCCACCTGGCCTGATAATAGCTCGGAGACGGCGTTTTAATGATGGCCTTTTCAAGCCCAAGAAATGCAGAGAACGGTTCTATTCGTGCTACTTCCATCATGGCCTCTTCGTACAATGCTTTATCAATATTGGGCGTCCAACGTTGTGAAAAACAGAACGAACCGGATAGCAAAAAGCACAACAGGAATACGGATATGGTCTTTTTTGTGGTTGAAGGCAGTTGTTTTATGGTGTTCTTCTTGTATTTCATTGTCCTTAATTTGTATTTATGGCTTACTTATGTATGCTACGTCCTGTGCCTTTATCCAAGGCTTCCCCTTATTTTTTCAATTTTAACTGAATCCTCTGCT
Organism: Bacteroidota bacterium; assembly: GCA_039188035.1. GTDB lineage: Bacteria > Bacteroidota > Bacteroidia > Flavobacteriales > Flavobacteriaceae > Ulvibacterium. The sequence continues at coordinate 632 of JBCCZF010000399.1, forward strand.
ATTACAGCTCTTCAAAAGCTAGGGCTACAAATCCAAAAATCGAAACCACCTCATTCGAAAAGAACCTCTTTTTTTTCAAAAAGCACGGATTTCATACGTGGAGGGTAAAGGTTTATTTTGATCGTATATTTTTTTCCTTTTTCAAGCGTTTTGTGGTACCCTAAGGGGATACTTTCTTTTTGAAAAGGGTAGAGCTTTGGCACTTTTCCCGACAGGGTTACCCGTTCCATATCCCCATCAAAATACTGGACTACAATTTTGGATGCTTTTGAAGGCACTTGGCCAAAATTCTGGACTTCAACCCCCAACTGCTCTCCATTTTCTTCGGATATGATCTTGGGCAGGCCAGCGGACAGAATAGGTTCTGAATAGTTTGTTTTGGGCAAACGGGCATAGCCGAAAAGGATTTTCCCTTTTGAGGATTTGCCCAATAGCTTGCCCACAAAATTGTCATCCGTAATGCCATGGCCTTTCCCCTTAAAGGTAACAATGAGGTCTTCTCCACTTTGCCGTATTTTTTTGACCCTACTGCCGCGACCAAAGTTGACTTCTTCCGATGCCCCAAAACGAAGGGAACTGATATCGACATCGGTATGCGGGTCAAATCCTTCCTCGGCCTTTATCCGTACCCGTATGGCTTTTGTACTTCCGTCAATTTTTTTGCGGTTCAGTATCTGCAATTGCCTACCTACAGTCAAAGGGATGGTAATGTTTTTGGAACTGTGTCTATCATTCCCCAAATCATTCCATTTTATCGTGTCGATAACGGCAAAATTGGCTTGGGTCGCCCTACCCAAATCGTCCTGCAAAACTTTGATACGTTCGTATTTGAACCAGTCTTCATTTGTGCCATCGGTATATTGGGTAATTCCCGGCAAATACGCTTCCCCTGGTTCCACTTTCCAATGCACCCCATTTTTAGAGCGCAAATAGAAGGCGATTCTACCCAACCAATCATTCACGATCATATGATACTGTATGTGGGTACGCCAAATTAAGGGGTCTTCAAAACGCCCTTCCACAGGCGGATATACCCGCTTATCCGTTATTTGATTGTACGGAGAAAGCCCGTCTTTGCTGAACCATATACCTCCCCCCCGGCAGACCATAATATAGGAGCCGTCTTCCCGTTGCGCAAAACTCAGGTTGGACAATCCCTCTATAATGGGCCTGTCCCTGGTATCAAATTCAAATTTTCCGTATTCCCAAGGGCCATCTATAGAATCTGAAACATAACGCCCGTCTATGACATAGATCACATAGCGTCCGTCCTTTAGTTGAAACGCTTCAGGATTATGTCCCGGCCCAATGGTTTCCTTTACGGTAAAGGGGCCAAAGGAGGTTTCGGAGATGGCGTGGACCACCTCTGAATTGCTCCACTCCATATGCCCTTTTTGGGAATCTTCGGGCCATCTACATACAAAAAGATGGTAATTGCCATCGTCCCCCTTTAGCATATTTCCACCCCAGTAGGACCATTGGGAATCCTCGATGCCGTTGTCCACATACCTTGGAATCACCTCGCTTGCGCCCCAAACCGTTTTAGTTAATTCACCCACGGTAGGTATCGCTAAAAAGCGATCCATGAACCGTCCGCCGTATACCAAGTCTTCCCATTGGGCCGGGCGTTCCCGTTCCGTTATTTGAGCATTAAGGACTTGGCCGCTTATCATCAAAATTAGCCCTAGTAAAATGGTTCGTTCTAAAATCATTTTAAAGCTGCCAATTAACGTTCGTTCTAAATCCGAATAATGGACTCATTTAGACTTTTTCAATTTGTACTATATACAGAAAACTTTCTGATGAATGGGTGGGCCGTGCTTTCTTGGATCACAAGTCTCACCGATGCTACTTTTATTTCTTCAAATCGGGCAATGTACTTATGCCCTATACAACTTCCTTGCGTTAAGGTTTTCCAGCCCTTATATGTTTTTCCCTCAACCCTAAATTCTCGTACCCGTTCTCCCTGGGAAATATCTTCCATCAATACCACTTGATCTACTTTCTGAGTTTTGGGCATTTTTAGGGGTATCTTTTTTCCGGTACCCGAGGTAGTGGTCACTGGCTTGGAAAACCTCCGTTCTATTTCGTCGCCAAATTCTTTGAGTCGGGTCACATCCAGGTCGGGAACAAGCCCTTCCGGGTTGATCGCGACACCCATAACAAAGTTGCTGTTACGCCCTACGGAGTTATAGTACATTTCCACAAGGTCTTTGGCACTATGGAGGCCGTGTTCTTGGTTAGGGTTCCAAAACCAGTTATGGACGCCATTTGCCCCCCGTAAGGGAATATCGACCATGGCAGGGGACCAAATTTCCCCATTGGGATCCCCGGTATCGAGCAAGGGTTTCCAGCGATCACCGGTATGCGATTCATTGTCCGCTTCGGGCATCGTGGCCCAACAGGGGTAACTCGCATACCCATCCTCGTTGCCCACCCAACGATAATCACTTCTTTTGGAGGAGTTGTAGAATATGGAATTGGGCTGGTGTTTTTCAAAAATAGGCAGTACGTCGGGGCCTCCTTCATGGGGCAGCTTGACCCCGGAATCATACCAAATCTGCACCAGTTCCCCGTATTTTGAGCAGATTTCTTCCGTCATTTTTTCCGCCAGCCGATTGAATATCTCTTGCTTTTCCGTTCCTTTCCCGCTTCCCCAATCCACATAATTCCCCAAAACACCCTGGTAGAAATTTCTATAGGTGCTTATATAAATACCTGGTTTGATACCTTCCTTGCGACAAGAAGCTACAAAATCACGAAAGACATCGCCTTTTCCGTCGCGCCAAGGGGCTTGTTTAAGGCCATACGGATACAGATCGCTCTGCCATTGCATAAAACCATTGAAATGGGTGCCGGTAAAAATGGCATATTTTGCCCCAGCCGCTTTTGCCGCCCTTACCCATTGATCCGTATCCAATTTTGTGGGGTTATAGGACTGCGGATCAAATACCTTTTTGGAATAGTTGTTTGGAGAATACTCCCCTTCGAGTATGGATATATCCAGATGGAATATAATCCCTACCTCAAGATCCTGCCACAGTTGTTGGGCCTTGGTGGGTATTGGAATACCATCTTTTTTAGCCATAGGCAGGCCATGGGCCAAAATGCCAGGTGCAGGGAGCATGGAAAACGCCGA
>JBCCZF010000400.1:0-3766 GCA_039188035.1 Bacteroidota bacterium
GGTTCCTATGTCCATGTAGGCCACCTTTGCGGGACACGGACGGTGGAGCATGTACGACCTCTGCATGTATAAGGTGTAAAATGCAAAAATAAAAACGGCCCAGTTTTTCTATGAAGTGCCCACCATGGAATAAAACCTATAGAATTAAACTTAAACCTATTCCAAATCAGGCTTTGTACGGCCTGATTTTTTTTGTGCTGCTATTTTCTTGGCCTGTAAACGTCGTTCTACGGAAGCTTTGGTCGGTTTTGTGGATTTGCGTTTTTTGTGCACTTTGAGTGATTCCGTTACAATTTCCAAAAACCGTTTTATTGCTATTTCCTTGTTTTTAAACTGACTTCGCGTTGTATCAACCTGTAAAAGTAAAAGACCGTTACGTGTTAACCGCTTCCCAAGCTTGTCCTTTAGGCGTTCTTTTTCCTTGCCCGAAACCGCCCGGGAGCGGTTCAGGTCAAAGACCAGTTCTATTTTAGTGGATACCTTGTTTACATGTTGTCCTCCGGCACCACTACTGCGGACGGCCTTAAAGCTTAACTCCTGTACAAGTTGCTCTCTATCCATACCGGTTATTGATGTAGTCTCCGGTTGATGGTATCCAGGGAAATATTTAGGAATACCTGTTTTCCCTCTTCCAAGGGCAAGGGATGGTTAAAAAAGATGGTTTGCCCTTCATAAACCCCTTGCATCATATAGTGCCCGCCCATATAATAGGAATCTTTGACCTCCACCGGAAGGCCCAATTTTTCGGAAACCTTAAATTCATGGGCATACACAATGATCCGGCGTGTGGTATCTGCGTAGGACTTCACTACATTTATCGGTATCCGGTTGGCCTCCCCAAAAAGGGAAGCTACGTATAAATCTCCTGGATGCTCATATAGGTTTTTTGGGGTATTCTTGGCAATGATCTTTTTATTCCGTAAAACTACGGCACGGTCCGCAAAAGGGAGAATATCATGCGGATCATGAGTGGCCGTTACTACGGTAACCCCTTCTTTTTTTAGGAAGGAGAATACATTTCTTCGCAGCGTGTTCTTTCTAAAATGGTCTATATGGCCAAAGGGCTCGTCCAACAAAAGGATTTGTGGCTGCTGTGCCAATACTCGTGCCAGGGCCACCCGCTGCTGCTGTCCCCCACTGAGGTAACGTACTTTTACCTGGGCAAAGGCCGTCATCTCTATCAGCTCCAAAAGTTCCTCCGTCCTATTGCGTAAAGCTTCCGGCTCAAAAACGGAAAGATACTGACTCACATTTTCAAAGACCGTGGTAAAAGGCATCAGATCAAAATCCTGTGCCAAATACTTCATATAGGATTCCCCGGGAACCAACTTGTACAAAGGGCCCAAAACCTGCTCGTCGTTCCAATAGATTTCGCCCACCTGAATCTCCAAAAGGCCATAGATCATTTTGAGCAGGGTACTCTTCCCACATCCACTTTCCCCAATGATGGAGACATGTTCCCCAGGGGCCACTTTGAGGTTAATATCCTCTAAAATGGGTGCTTGGTCATACGAAAAGGAAACGTGGTCTAAATGAAGCATGGATACGTTACAGTTGCCGGGGATGGAAAACAAAGGTACATCCGTTCCTACATAGAGAAACGGGTTTTAACCCAAATTATTGATGGAAAACCGATTTATTCTTTGGGCATCGCCCTGTTGGGCAATTCCTGGAATCCCATATTAAAAAGGGTAAACCCAAAGATATCCGCATATTGTTCTATGGTCTTGCTAACCGGGGTGCCCGCACCGTGGCCCGCATTGGTCTCTATCCGAATTAAAACTGGATTGCTTCCACCTTGTTTGGCCTGTAGCTCCGCGGCAAACTTAAAACTGTGGGCGGGGACTACACGATCGTCGTGATCTCCCGTGGTGATTAAGGTGGCTGGGTATTCCTTCCCTTTTTTTACGTTGTGTACGGGGGAATACCCCTTGAGGTAATTGAACATTTCATCGCTTTCCTCGGCCGTCCCATAATCGTAGGCCCATCCCGCACCAGCGGTAAAGGTGTGGTAGCGGAGCATGTCCAGTACCCCCACGGCGGGCAAGGCCACTTGCATCAAATCCGGACGCTGGGTCATTGTAGCACCTACCAACAGCCCCCCGTTGGAACCGCCACGAATGGCCAAATATGCCTTGGAAGTATAGTTGTTCTCGATCAGATACTCCGCTGCGGCGATAAAATCGTCAAAGACATTCTGCTTTTGCATTTTGGTACCGGCGACATGCCATTTTTTCCCATACTCGCCACCACCACGTAGGTTGGGCACGGCATAGACACCGCCCTGCTCCATCCAAACCGCATTTACAATGCTAAAGGAAGGGGTAAGACTAATATTGAATCCCCCGTAGCCATAGAGGATCGTAGGGTTCTTGCCATTGAGGGCGATTCCCTTTTTATGGGTGATCATCATGGGTACACGGGTGCCGTCCTTGGAGGTGTAGAATACCTGGGACGATGTATATTGGGAAGGGTCAAAATCAATTTTTGGTTTCCAGTACTGCTCGTATTTTCCACTATCCACATTGTACTTATAGGAGGATGTGGGCGTGTTGTAATTGGTAAAGGAAAAATAGAATTCCTTTTCCTTCTTTTTGCCCCCAAAACCATTGGCACTTCCCAAGCCGGGCAGTTCCACCTCGCGGATCAGGTTGCCGTCATAATCGTACTGGAAAACCTTGGAAATGGCGTCCACCATATACTCCGTGAAGAAATAGCCCCCTCCGGTGCTGGCCGTAAGTACATTTTCGGTTTCGGGAATAAAATCTACCCAATTTCGAGGCCTGGGATCCATGACATCGGTAATCACTATTTTTTTATTGGGCGCTTCCATGTTGGTCACCAGAAAGAGGGTGGTGCCAATATTATCGAGGACGTAGGTATCCGAATCGGTATTGTCCAGGATAGTCACCAAAGGTGCCTTGGAATCGGTTAAATCTTTTAAGTACAGTTTGTTTCCCGAAGTAGAGGTTGAGGCACTTATAAAAAGATAACGTTGGTCCTCCGAGACATATCCGCCCACGTAGCGGTGTTTTTGGTTTTTGGCCGCTCCGAAAATGATCTGATCTTCGGACTGGGGCGTCCCCAACCGATGATAGTACAATTTGTGCTGATCCGTTTTGGCGGAAAGTTCGCTGCCCTCGGGCTTGTCATAACTGGAATAGAAAAAACCGTCGTTTCCCTTCCAGGAAATACCACTGAACTTAATGTCTACCAGGGTATCCTCAACGATTTCACGGGTTTGGGCATTTATAACGATTCCTTTGCGCCAATCACTGCCTCCTTCGGAAATTAGGTAGGCGGCCATGGACCCATCCTTGGTGAAGCTAAGGCCCATAAGCGAAGTGGTGCCGTCCTTGGAAAAGGTATTGGGATCTAGGAATACTTCCGGCTCCTCCGCATCCTTTTGCCGATATACCACGTATTGGTTCTGTAACCCGTTATTTTTGTAGAAGTAGGTGTATGCCCCTTCCGTAAAGGGGGCACCCAATTTTTCATAATTCCATAGCTGCTCCAACCTTTTTTTCAGGGCTTCACGGAAAGGTATTTTTTTTAGATAGTCAAAGGTTACCTTGTTCTCCTCCCTTACCCATGCTTCGGTTTTCGCACTTCGGTCGTCTTCCAACCAGCGATAGGGATCTTCCACTGTAACACCAAAATAGGTGTCTACCGTATCTACTTTAGGAGTTTGCGGATAATGCACTTGAATGAGTTCCTTAATTACATTTTGTCCCAAAGCTATTTGGGGAAGCACAAAGGTAAGTAC
>JBCCZF010000401.1:0-3759 GCA_039188035.1 Bacteroidota bacterium
ATCCGGTTTATCGTTTAAATAATCCCCGTAAAAACCATTGCTTTTCATGCGCTCCATCAACGGGGCCAGGTCAGAGGGATCTTTTAGTTCTAGGCCAACGATTGCCGGGGCATTTTCGCGACTCGATTTTTTAGAATATTCAAAATGGGTAATATCGTCATTGGGCCCCAGGATCTCGGCCACAAATCGCTTTAAAGCACCCGGACGCTGGGGAAAGCGTACAATGAAATAGTGCTTTAAATTACCATACAGCAAGGCACGTTCCTTTATTTCCGCTGTTCGCGTAATATCGTTGTTGCTCCCGCTGAGGATGCAGACCACATTTTTACCTTGTATTTCAGCTTTTAAATCGTCCAGGGCACTTATGGTAAGGGCACCGGCCGGTTCCACTACTATGGCGTCCCGGTTGTAAAGATCTAAAATGGTTTGGCAAACCTTACCTTCCGGAGTGGTCACCATTTGGTGTAAATTGCCGTGACAAATGGCAAAGGTTAAGTCGCCCACCCTTTTTACGGCGGCTCCGTCCACAAACTTGTCTATGGTATCCAAGGTAGTGTTCTTACCCAGTTCCATCGATTTTTTCATTGAGGGTGCCCCCAGCGGCTCTACGCCAATTATTTTTGTTTTGGGCGAAAGTTCCCTAAAAACGGCCACTAGTCCTGCGGCCAGCCCGCCTCCTCCAATGGCAACGAAAACATAATCAATTGGGATTTCGCTTTGCGCGATTAATTCCAAGCCAATGGTACCCTGTCCTTCTATGACCTTGGGGTCGTCAAAAGGGTGCACGTACGTCTTATCATGGGCCTGACAATACTGTTTAGCCGCCTCGGAGGCATCGTCAAACGTATCGCCCTGCAATACAATATGCACCTGGTCACCACCAAAAATCCGGGTTTGCTCAATTTTTTGTTTCGGGGTTACCGAGGGCATGTAGATGGTTCCTGGAATGCCCAGATGGTTACAGGCAAAGGCAACCCCCTGGGCATGGTTCCCGGCACTGGCGCAGACCACGCCTTTCTCCCGGTCGGTTTTGGAAAGGGAATTTATCTTATGGTATGCCCCACGTATCTTATAGGAACGCACGCGTTGTAGGTCTTCGCGTTTTAAAAAAACGTTGGCCCCATATTCCTTGGAAAGGCGGATGCTGTTTTCCAAAGGCGTAGCTCGGGCAACGGTTTTAATGGCCTTGGAAGCTGCCTGAATATCATGGATTTGCGGAAAGTACTCCATAAAGAACCTATTTAAGTTTTATCCTTAAGTTTTGTTCAAAGCAGGTTCCAAAAACAAAACTTAAACAGACTCAAAAAGGAAAAATCCGTTGGGCATTCCCTTTTTTAGATGTCGGGGATAGGTCCAACGGATTTGAATAAATCATACAATGGGCTTCATGGCCGTCATGGACTCACGAAGCCGGGTACCGACAATTTCTACGGGATGCTCCCGCAAAGCCTTGTTTATGGCAATGAGTTTGGCATTGTCCACACCGGCATCCGCTTCCCCGTATTTTTTGCCGATAACATCGACATCGATACCCTTCATGAAATCGGATAAAAGGGGTTTGCAGGCATGATCGAACAAGTAGCACCCGTATTCTGCGGTATCTGAAATGACCCGATTCATTTCAAAAAGTTTTTTTCTAGCAATGGTATTGGCAATCAAAGGTGTTTCGTGGAGTGATTCATAATACGCGGATTCCCCAATAATCCCGGACTCCGTCATGCTTTCGTACGCCAACTCTACCCCAGCCCGGACAAAGGCCACCATTAGGACGCCATGGTCGTAATAGTCTTGTTCGGAAATGGCATCTGTGCCCGCCGGTGTTTTTTCAAAGGCCGTTTCTCCTGTGGCCGCACGCCAGGTCAATAGATTTTTATCGTCATTGGCCCAATCCTCCATCATGGTCTTGGAAAAATGCCCGGTCATAATGTCGTCCATATGTTTGTGGAACAAGGGACGCATAATATCCTTTAGCGTTTCGGAAAGCTCAAAAGCCTTTATTTTCGCAGGATTGGACAAACGATCCATCATATTGGTGATTCCTCCATACTTCATACCTTCCGTAATGGTCTCCCATCCGTATTGGATCAATTTGGAAGCAAAACCCGGATCGATGCCTTTTTCGATCATTTTGTCAAAACAAAGGATGGAACCGGTTTGTAAAAGTCCACATAAAATGGTCTGCTCTCCCATTAGGTCGGATTTTACCTCCGCCACAAAGGAGGATTCCAAAACACCTGCACGATGGCCCCCCGTACCTACGGCATAGGCCTTGGCCTGTTCCAGACCTTTGCCTTGCGGGTCGTTATTCGGGTGAACGGCAATTAGGGTTGGTACGCCAAAACCTCGCTTGTATTCCTCGCGTACCTCGGAACCGGGACATTTGGGCGCAACCATAATTACCGTAAGATCTTTTCTGATCTGCATACCTTCCTCCACAATATTGAAGCCGTGGGAGTAGGACAAGGTGGCTCCCTCCTTCATTAAGGGCATAACGGCATTGATAACACTGGTATGTTGTTTGTCCGGGGTAAGGTTGATGACCAGATCCGCTTGGGGAACCAGTTCCTCATACGTGCCCACGGCAAAACCGTTTTCCGTGGCATTCAAATAGGATTGTCGTTTTTGGGTAATGGCCGATTCGCGAAGGGTATATGCGATGTCTAGGCCCGAATCGCGCATATTCAAACCTTGATTCAGACCCTGGGCACCACAACCAACAATTACGATTTTCTTTCCTTTTAGGGCGGATACGCCATCCGAGAATTCGTTGGATTCCATGAATCTGCATTTTCCCAATTGTGTCAATTGATCCCGAAGGGATAGCGTATTGAAATAATTTGCCATGCTGTGTTCTCTTTTGTTTATGGATTTTAATTATTTATCTTGATAAAACTCGTTCAATATTGCATTAATGGGCATTTCGGACTTGGTGACCGCCAGACGACCGGAACGTACAAATTGCATGATGCCGTAGGGTTCCAAGGCATCGTGCATTTCGTCTATTTCATGTCTTCTTCCGGTTTTGGCCAAGACAAAATAATCCCGGGAAACCGTAACGATCTGGGAATGGCTGTCCTTGATGATATTTTGTATTTGTCGCTCGTCAAACAGGAGATGGGATGCTATCTTAAACAAGGCCGATTCTTGATAAATGATATCATCGTCCTTGTGATAATAGGCTTTGATTACCTCTATTTGTTTTTCGATCTGTGCCACGATTTTTCGTGTCCAATTCTCCGTAGTGTTTACCACAATCGTGAATTTGGAAACTCCTGAAATCTCTGACTTGGAAACATTTAAACTTTCTATGTTAATGTGTCGCTTCAAGAATATACCTGATATTCTATTCAACAAACCTACGTTGTTCTCCGAATATACCGATATGGTAAACCACTGTTTTTCCATTTTAAAAACTTCTATTAAAACTATGTATGTTCGCACACCTGCCTTGCCGTCAAGGTAAGCTTGGGAACGAATCGTTATATCTTTTTCAAAACCTCTCCCGACTGCGCTCGAGGGAATCAATACGCTACATTGTTCTTACTGCTATAATCAAACCCGTTGACCAGTTCATTTTGGTCAATTCAAAATCGTTTCGTTGTTCCAGATAGGCAATTAGCCGTTGTACTTTGATATCATGCCCTTCCGGCCAATTAGGTTCGGGAAGCAAATCGTCTATAACATAAAACCCTCCGGGGCATACCAAATCCAAGACCTGCTCCAATTCACTGAACTTTCAGGCTGGTCAGTTGCGCACCG
>JBCCZF010000402.1:0-3756 GCA_039188035.1 Bacteroidota bacterium
ATTGGATATTGGAGACAACAGATGTTTTACGAAAAGGAGAAAATAGCCCTGCAATGGTGGATCTAAAGGCAGAAGGAATAGAAAGATGGGCCTAAGACTTCATATAAGTACAAGACTAGAACTGCAAAATAATCCTCCCCATACTATCTGATTGGAAGGAATCTTCCTGATCCAAAAGGATAAAAAGCAAAAAGATTTGGCAGAAAAGCAAAAATACGCATTGGTAACCGGGGGCTCCCGGGGCATTGGCAAGGCCGTTTGCATTCAATTGGCAAAAGACTTGGAGTATTCCCTGTTGATCAATTACAACAGCAATGCCAAGGCCGCGGGGGAAACCCTAAAGTTGGTACAGGAAGCCGGGGGAAGCGGAGAGCTTTTGCAATTTAACGTTACGGATGCGGGTCAGGTAAAGTCCGTTTTGGAAGCTTGGCAGGAACAACATAAAAACGCCGTGATCGAGATAATCGTGAACAATGCCGGCATCACTAAGGACGGTCTTTTTATGTGGATGACACCAGAGGATTGGTCCGGCGTCATAGATACCAGCCTCAACGGATTCTATAATGTTACCAACGCCCTGATCCAAAAACTCTTGGTTAACAAATACGGCCGAATCATTAATATGGTATCGGTCTCCGGCCTAAAAGGTACGCCCGGGCAGACCAATTATTCTGCGGCCAAAGGGGCCATTATCGGGGCCACCAAGGCCCTGGCCCAGGAGGTGGCCAAACGAAAGGTTACGGTGAACGCGGTTGCGCCGGGCTTTATAAAAAGCGATATGACCGCCGATCTTGATGAAAAGGAACTGAAAAAGATGATTCCCGCAAACCGTTTCGGCAACCCGGAGGAAGTGGCCCATGTAGTCTCTTTTTTAGCCTCGGACAAGTCTTCCTACATCACCGGGGAGGTTATCAACATTAACGGGGGTATTTATTCATAAGGGCTGGCCCAAGGGCCTGGCCCGTTAAAATCTTTGGACAGGAGCATGAATCGAGTGGTAATTACGGGCATGGGCATTTATTCGTGCATCGGAACTAGTTTGGACGAGGTCAAGAACTCGCTCTATGCCGGAAAATCGGGAATCACCTTTGATCAAGCCCGTGCCGATTTTGGCTATCGTTCCCCGATAACAGGTATGGTTCCAGAGCCCAACTTAAAAAAATTGCTCTCCCGAAGGCAGCGCATCAGCATGGGCCAGGAAGCCCAATACGCGTATATGGCTACCCTAGAAGCCCTGGAAAGGGCCCAAATAGACCAGGATTTTCTGGATAACAATGAGGTGGGCATACTATATGGGAATGATAGTACGGCCTGGTCCACCGTGGAATCGGTGGACACGATACGGGAGAAGGGAGATACCACCCTGGTGGGATCCGGGGCCATTTTTAAGGCGATGAACTCCACGGTTACCATGAATTTGGCCACGCTCTTTAAGCTAAAGGGGGTAAACTTTACCATAAGCGCCGCCTGTGCCAGTGGATCTCATTCCATTGGTATGGCCTACCACTTGATAAAAAGTGGTTTGCAGGACTGTATCATTGCCGGAGGCGCCCAGGAAATCAATTATTTGGCCATGGGAAGTTTTGACGGTCTTGGCGTTTTCGCCATAAACACGGAGTATCCCGAAAAAGCATCCAGACCTTTTGATAGGGATCGTTCCGGATTGGTTCCCAGCGGTGGCGGGGCCACTTTGATCTTGGAAAGTTATACCTCCGCCAGACGAAGGGGAGCCCCTATTTTGGCCGAGGTAGTGGGCTATGGGTTTTCCTCAAATGGGGCCCATATCTCCTCTCCCAATGTGGAAGGGCCTTCCCGGGCCATGGAAAGAGCGTTAACGGACGCCCAAATGGAAGCTTCCACAATCGATTATGTAAACGCACATGCCACTTCCACCCCCGTAGGGGATGCCAATGAAGCGAAGGCCATTCACACCATTTTTGGCCAAAGTGCTCCCCCGGTAAGTTCCACCAAATCCATGACCGGTCACGAGTGCTGGATGGCCGGTGCCAGTGAAGTAATCTACTCGCTACTTATGATGCAGCATTCCTTTGTGGCACCCAATATAAACCTGGAAAATGCCGATGAGGACTCGGCCAAATTAAACATCGTAAGGGAAACCATGGATAAAAAAATTGACGTATTTTTGTCCAATTCGTTCGGGTTTGGGGGCACCAATTCTGCCTTGATCATAAAGAAATGCTAGACGTGCATTTCGTAAGACCTATACAACCTGTACAATAGATAGCGTTTGTTCCACGTTTGATAGGACTGACAAAACACTGTGAAAGAGATGACTAAAGACGTTATTGTTGAAAGAGTAAACGACTTTCTTATTGATGAGTTCGAAGTCGAGGAGGAGGAAATGTCGCCCGAAGCGGATTTGAAAAACTCCCTGGAGCTGGACAGTCTTGATTTTGTAGATTTAGTGGTTGCCGTAGAGAGCAACTTTGGCGTGAAGTTGGTGGGCGAGGATTTTGTTAATGTAAAGACCTTACAGGATTTCTATGACCTTATCGAAAGGAAGCTTGCTTAAATCCATAGTCAATCCGTTAAGGGCCCGTTTAAATTTTGTTTTTAGAATCCCGCCTAGCCGTCGAGGCTGGTTGTTACAGGGCATTTTTGCCTCCCGCTAGCTATCGGGAGAGGCTCTAAAAGCGGAGTTTGGCAGCGCTAAAATGCGCATTTTTATAACAGGGCCGAGTGAAAAGGCCAATGACTTGGCCTTTAAACGAGGAGCCAGATGCAGCGATGGCCGCGAAAACCTGCCCGTTCCGGTCAAGGCGGGAAGGGCCATAACAAAACTGAAGGATAAAACGTAAACAGGCTCTAAATGGCCACCGAATGGAAAGGGAAAAAATCCAAAGGAACCCTTTTAGGTTATAAGATCTATATTTTTGTCCTAAGGAATTTCGGCATCAATGCCGCCTATCTTCTACTCCACTCCATTGTCTTTTATTATTTTCTTTTTTCCTGGAAAGGTTCTAAGGCCATTTACCAATACTTCAGAAAACGATTGGGTTATTCTTGGCTCAAGAGTATTGTAAGTATCTACAAAAACTACTACAGGTTGGGGCAGACCCTTTCCGATCGGGTAACGGTCTCAACTGGTTTCCGCGAGCTTTTTAGGTACAGTCATGACGGTATCGAGAAAATAGACGATCTTTTAAAGAAAAAACAAGGGGGTATCCTGATCAGTGGACATGTGGGGAATTTTGAGATTTCCCACTACTTTTTGGAAAACAGGTATTCCATTTCTAAAATTAGCATGGTCACTACGGAGGCAGAGCAAGAGGTCATTCAGGACTATTTGGCCCAAATGGCCATGGATACCACCCTGGAACTCATTTTGGTCAAAGAGGACATGTCCCATATATTTGAGATTCACAAAGCCCTTGAAGAGGGTGGTTTGGTGGTGATTACCGGAGATCGTTTTCTGCCCGGCAGTAAATATTTGACCGAAATCTTTATGGGTAAGTCCGCGAAATTTCCCCTAGGCCCTTTTCGATTGGCCTCTCGTCTTAAAGTTCCCGTACTTTTTGTGTATGTCATGAAGGGGAAGGGCAGAAACTATGAACTCTATGCCCACCAGGCCAAGGCCAAGGCTCGTGATGCACAAGCCCTTTTAAAGGAATATACCGAAAGTATGGAGTCCATGTTAAAAAAATATCCCTTACAATGGTTCAATTATTTCGATTTTTGGGAAGACTACAGTTGAACATAAAATCCAAGATACGGATTTTTTAGGTCATCTTTTAC
>JBCCZF010000403.1:0-3755 GCA_039188035.1 Bacteroidota bacterium
AGGTGCTTCTCCATCCCAAAACATCGATAAGCCATGCTACTGCTGGCAAGGCAAAGGCGGCGCCCAAACGGGATCCTGAAAAATTGATTCCCGTTACGATTCCCCGTTCTTTTAGGGGTATCCAACTATAAATTGCCCTAGAGATACCGGGAAAGGCGCCAGCCTCGCCCGCACCGAATAAAAAGCGGGTGGCCAAAAGGGAGATAAAGTTCCAAACGGCGCCGGTCAGAGCGGTAAACAGGGACCATAGGGTAACAATCAGGGTCAGTATCTTTCGAGGGCCATATCTATCGGACATCAATCCGGAGGGGGTCTGTAGCAAGGCATATCCCAGGGCGAAGGCGGAGAGCACCCAGCCCATTTGCTTGTCGCTCAAACCAAGGGATTCCGCAATAGGGTCTTTGGCAACGGATATGCAAACGCGGTCAATATACAGTAGCAGGGCTAGTAAAAATGTGCCCAATACCATGAGATAGCGTTTTGGAAAGTAGGTGATTTTTTTCATCGTAACTTTTGTATGAGTTGGTATAGCGCAGTTTTGTCCCCCACATTTCCGGGAAATACCACATAGGGCAGATTGGGAAATTTAACCTCCCCTTGTATTAGCCAAAGGGGCACACCATCCAATACCTGTCCGGCTACCATGGCCTGTTTCACGTTAAGTCCCTTTACTGCGATATCGCTTGAGGTAATGCCGCCCTTGGCAATGATATATCTTGGCTGTACTTGCAATTGCTTCACAATTTGGACAAGTCCGTTGGAGACCTTGTTTACAATTTCAAGGCTTTCTTCTTTGGACGTACCGCTCTTTACTTTTCTACTGGTATAGACCACGGCATCCCTTCCGTTGCGCATAACATTGGCAACGTTAAACGCCAGTTTTTTGATCTGTTCCAAAAAGGAGTGTTCACACTCCAGCCATGACACTTCCAATTCCAAAAAGTCAAGATAGCTGTCCTTCGCTTTTAAATAGTTCAACTGGGCAGTCGTCTTGGGGACATAGGAACCCACGATGGTGAGTCCCCCAACGTTTCGGTTTTTGGAAGCAGGTAAGGTTTCGGTTTCGATTTTTTTTGGTTCTACTCCCGATATGGCATTGACAAAAGAAGCGGCGGTCCTATACATAAATGGCCTTTTGCTCTTAAGGCAGGCCAGCGCTACCATTTGTAAATCTTGAAGCTCAAGGGCATTTACGATCAAATGGGACCAAGGTTGCCTTAAGGTTTGGGCAACGGTAACGGGTTTCCCATAGCGAATACTATCGATGGAAATGCTTGTTACCTTGTCCCTTTTGATGTTTCCGTTGGTTTTTTCCGTAATCCAGTCCCTAAGGTTGGAGGAGGAATAACCAAAGGTGTTGTCCTCTGCAAAAGGAGTATCGCCCACTGGGGTAAAATGCACTCCTTCCCTTACGTAGTGAATGTCTTTGTAGGTATAGCGGTTTCCCGCGAAGAAGGCGGGTGCCAGTACTTCCTGGGCGCTATGCCATCCCAATCCCGTTCTAAGGGCGTCGACCTCATTGGGGTAATGCCCCCTTAGGGTGGAATCGCCGCGACTTATGACTATCATATTCTTGCCAAGTTCCTTTGAAATGCGGTTCAATCTTTTTCCCAAGAGCAAATTCAATGCATTTGCTTCTTTCCGCTGTAGGCTTCTGGAATTGGTAAGAATAAAGAATAGGGGCTGCGTTTTGAGCATCTGCTCAAGAATTGTCTCGGACCATTGGGTAACCACGGGAACGTTGTGAACCGTTTGTGTCCCTGTGGGGTCATCGTCCAAGACCACTATGGATTTTGGATGCAGTGCCAGCTCCTCTAGGATCTCTCTTCGGATATCCCGTGATTTTTGGTGTTTTTTTAGACCGTCAAAAATCCCTTGGCTCAACATAGGTTATTCTTCCATTACGAGTATCCGGGCCGGGGCGCCATCGCCCTGTTCTACCTTCAGCGGTAGGGCGATCAAGGTAACTTTAGGTATTGAAATGGCTTCCAAATTGGTAAGGCCTTCCGCGATTATGATATCGTTTTCCATAAGGATCTTGTGAATCTCCGTTACTTCGGGAAGGTTGTTTACATCGGCAACCGAGGGAGGTTCCACCCCAAGAATGTTCACCCCCTTCTCGGCCAGCCATAGGGCCAATTCCTTACTTATTCGGGGTAGGGCGTTCCGGTATTCGTCCGTTCCACGTCGTTTGCTCCATCCCGTATGCAATAAAACACTTTGTCCCTTTTGCAGTTTTTTCGAAATACTTCCCAAATGGGCCACTTGGATTTCTTGCTTGGGCCGTATGTGGGTCAAGGGAACCACCCAGGCTTCGGATATCAATCGGTGCACGGGGAGTTCATCGATCGTCTGTCCGTTTACCTCAAAGTGTATGGGGGCATCCATATGGGTGCCACTATGGGAGTACAGATGTAGGGTTGAGGCATTCCATCCATCGACGGCAACAGTTTTGGCGACCTCCATGTCTACACCGGCCATTTTTTTGTTTATGGACTGTGTAAGGTCGATGATTTTTTTGCCCCCCATGTCTTCAACGAACCACAACGTCCTTCATTCGTATAAACTCCACTACACTATCTGCCACCTCGGTGGTAGAGGAAGAACCCTTGAGGTCTTTGGTGATAATCCCTTGGGCAGTGGTGTGTTCCACACCTTTCATAATGTCTTCGGCGGCGGCCTTTTCGCCCAAATGTTCCAGCATAAGGGCAGCAGACCATATTTGGCCGATGGGGTTCGCAATGTTTTTGCCGGCAATGTCCGGAGCCGAACCATGGATGGGTTCGAACATGGATGGAAATGTATGTTCCGGGTTAATGTTTCCACTGCCGCCCAGGCCCAAACTACCCATAATTGCGCCACCAAGGTCAGAAAGGATATCCCCGATCATATTGGTGGTTATGATAACGTCGAATACCTCCGGCTTTAGGACAAAACTGGCGGAGGCATTGTCTACGTACATTTTTACATAGGCTATATCCGGATATTGTTTGGCCACCTCTCCAATGACCTGGTCCCAAAAACCAAGAGTATAGATCAACGTATTGGATTTCGTGACGTTGGTAACATGTTTTCTGCGTTTGCGTGCCAATTGAAAAGCGTAATGGGCGATGCGTTCTACCCCCTTTCGGGTAACCATACTGGTGTCCACGGCAACACCGTTCGGCGTATCGGGGTATAGTATTTTTCCATTTTGCACAAATTCACCTTCATTGTTCTCCCGTAGGATTACAAAATCGATGTCCTTTTCGGTTTTCTCGCGTAAAGGGCTTTTAATTCCGGAAAATAGCTTTACCGGGCGGTAGTTCACATATTGTTCCAGTTCCGTCCTCACGCGAAATGTATAGTCTTTTGCGGGCAAGGTGTCATCCACTTCCGGAAGTCCCACGGCCCCAAAATAAATGGCGTCAAAAGCCTTGAGCTGTTCTATGCCATCAGGGGGCATAAACTCCCCATGTGCGAGATAATGCCCGGCACCCCATGAAAAATAATCGAGTTTCAGCTCAAAATCATGTTTTTCCGCCGCAGCTTTCAAAACATCTACCCCTGCGGGGACAATCTCCGCCCCGATGCCATCACCGTTGACTACGGCTATCTTATATGTTTTTCCCATTGTCCCTATACTTTTTTGATTTGCACAGTTTTGCGCAAAACTTGAAAATAGTGTTTTTAATGATTAAAATATTGATATATTGCGAATATATATAAATTTGAATTGTATATATGGTAGGGATTTTGCGCAATTTTTGCGCAAA
>JBCCZF010000404.1:0-3747 GCA_039188035.1 Bacteroidota bacterium
AATCCATATTCGGGCCTGCGGCATTCGCTTGCGAATCAAAGGCCAAATGGTATTTTTCAAATAACGTATAGCATCCCTATTGGGAGCATGTTTGCCATTGCCATAGGTAATAAAGTCCTTCCGTTCCTGGAAAAGAGGCCATTTTTGGGCAACCGTTTTGGTAATCCCGTTCAACATAAAGGGCAGGTGGAACACCAACGCAGGATCTATTTTGAGATCTTGGGTCAACAACCGCATTTCATGATCCGAAACGATCAGGGATAGGTCGGATCGATAAATACTGGCTATTTCCCTTTTGGTCACATCGGCTTGGGCCCAGGCGGTATTGGAGAATTCTTGGTCAGAGATAAGAGCTTTTTCCCTGGCCTGTCTTAAGGAATGGAGATCCTCGGTATTCAATATCCGCAGTGTTTCGGGCAACTGTTGCTTTACCCGCCAACCAAACTGCTCCTCGGTCAAAAAACGATCAAAGAGCACCACATCCGGTTTCAAATCCATGAGGAAGGCATCAAAGGAAGCATGGTTTAAGACCAGGGGCATTTTTGAAATCCCCATCCCCAAGAGATCCATCGTATATTCCGTTTCCTTGGATGCACTTCCAAAAACAATCTGGTAACCGGCATCGGCAAAAAAATGTAATAATTGCAGCATCCTATTCCCGGCTGCCGTGGTGCTAGGTTCCGGCCAGGTAAGACCTATGACAAGAAGTTTTTTCAAATACAAACCCAAATTCAAAAGTAAATTCAAATACAACCTTTATGCACTTGTATTTGATACTGAAACGCTGCACTGATACCGTGTGCCTTAAATCCAATGCGCTGTAGGGAAGCCAACAACCAAAGCAGCTGTAACACTAAATTGTCCATTCCGTTAACGTGCAAGCACCAATGCCATACGCGCAGGATACGCACAAAAATCAAATCCTTTCTGTTACATTTTGGCGGCAAACCGTCTGGAAATGCTAGATCGGAGTTTTCGCTCATAGTCCTCTTCCAGCCATTCCTTATAGTTTTTGGTATTGTTCATAATGCAATAGGAGTATTGCCGCACCCTATACGCGATTTCCTCCTTCAATTCCTTGGCCAGGATCCGAGCATCAAAAACATCCTCGGAATTCTCGACACAAATCCGGGCATGTTGCTCAATACTGCGTTCCAAGACGGTTTTGGACTTTAGCCCCTTGGCGAATACCCTTTTGTATTCTTCCTTGATATCGAACTCAATAGTATCGGATTTGGAAAACTTTGCCCTAAGCTCCGGTGGCATTTCATAAACGAATTCCCGTTCTATCTCCTCGTCATTCTTTATATTTTCTAAATAGAAATCCGGAAAATGAAAGATTTCCTGCCAATCTATCGGGGCATCCCATGGACCAAAGCGGGCGATATTGTTTCCCAAATCTACTACGGTGAATTCACTTTTTTGGGGCAAAATACGGGAGCCTCTTCCAATCATCTGAAAGTACAGGGTAAGAGATCTTGTGGCCCTGTTAAGAATAATGGTCTCCACCCCGGGCTCGTCGAATCCCGTAGTAAGGATACTAACCGAGGTAAGAATGGCGTCCGCCGTGTTGGAAAACCAATCCAATATCTCCCGCCGCTCACTGGCACTATTCTTATTATCCAGGTGACGTATATTGTATCCGGCCTTTTTGAACGTCTCGTATACATATAGCGACGTATTGATACCATTGTTGAAAATTAGGGTCTTAGTCCCTATGGCAATCTCCTGGTAGGCTGTAAGCAGTTTGCTAAGCATACTGTGGTTGCCATATAATTCGTCCGAGGATTTCACG
This sequence comes from Bacteroidota bacterium, assembly GCA_039188035.1. Lineage (GTDB taxonomy): Bacteria > Bacteroidota > Bacteroidia > Flavobacteriales > Flavobacteriaceae > Ulvibacterium. The sequence goes on from JBCCZF010000404.1 coordinate 1,796, forward strand.
GTGTAGTCCCCACTAATACCCAATTTTAAGCTCTGTAGGCCCACATCATAATGAAATAGGTTGGCCTTGGCCAAAAAATTCTTTTTTATGAGGGAGGCAATGGATTCCCCTATGATCAACTTCTGGTAATTGTCCTTCATAGGGAGTTTTATATTGGAACTAAGAGGGGTCGCCGTTACCCCAAGAATTGTGGAGTCCTCAAAATATTTGAACAATTTTCTAAAGGAGTTGTAATGGGCCTCATCTATAATCACCAGGCCAATATTCTTAATGGTTACCTTTTCTTCCTGCAATCTATTGTTCAAGGTCTCCACCATGGCTACGAAACACATGTACTCGTCTTGGTCACTAAACTCCTTGACCTCACTATTGATAATCTTGTTCTTGACCCCAAAACCGGAAAGCATTCTAGAGGTCTGCTGGCTAAGCTCTATTCTATGGGTAAGAACCACGACCTTTTTTTGCGTCTGCAAGGTGTATCTTCGGGCTATCTCCGAAAAAACAACGGTTTTACCTCCTCCAGTAGGCAACTGGTACAGGATATTAGAGCCTTTTGGGAGCTCCTCCAAGTGGTTAAAAATGGTGGTAAGATCCTCCTTCTGATAATCGTAAAGTGTTTTCTCCGCTGTTTGGTTTTCCAATGCCAAAAAAGTAAAAGATACCCGGTTAACAAATAATTGGGGGCCGCTCTATAGAACCAACCCAATTTTGCAAAATTAGTTAGAATTTTACATTGGATTCAAAAATAATCCAAGAACTGGGCGAAACTTGTTCACGGCCCAAGGGAACCCTCTAAGTTTAGGGATAAGGGCCGGGCTGTTAATAGCCCCTATCCTTGGAAACTAAATGCAACAAGGGTTCCCCGGTCCGTAACCTTCTGTAGTTCTCTACAATTTGGGGTACAACGGATTGTGTATCCGACACGCTGGCATAATGTGGGGTCATGTGTATTTTGGGATGATTCCAAAAAGGATGCTGCGCCGGAAGGGGCTCTTCATGGTATACGTCCAAGGCGGCCCCGGACAAATGTCCCGCATCCAGCATATCCAACAAATCCTGATCCACCATATGTCCACCCCGAGCCACATTGATGACAAAGGCACCCTTGGGCAGTAATTCAAAAAAAGGGGTATTAAGGATGCCCAAGGTATCCTTGGTCAAAGGTAAAAGACACACCAAGACCTGGGAGGCGGCCAAAAACCCGGGCAATTCCTTTACTCCGGAAAAAGATTGTACCCCTCCAATGGTCTTTGGGGAGCTAGACCAACCCTGAACCTCGCATCCCAAATTGACCAAATCCTTTGCCAATACAGTTCCCAGGGCTCCCAAACCCAGAATACCTACACGGCAATCGGTGATACGCTTGTAGGGAATGGTCCGCCATACCCCATTGAACTGATCTACTTTATAGTGGTAAAGGTTCTTTAGATATGCTAAAAAAAGGGCAAGTACATGCTCCGACATATCCTTGGCCAGCATATCGTCCACCACACGGGTAATGGGCAAATGCAAGGGTGCTGTTTCATCCTCAAAAAGAAAATCCACCCCCGCGCCCGATCCAGCAATGCACCTTAAATTGGGATATCCCTGTATGGCCCCTACCGGATGCTTCCATACCAAGGCCATGGTGATATCCTCCTTGGGATGGTCTTCCAAAAAACTGTAAATGGGAATATGGGGCGCCGCTTTGGACAAAGCGTCCTTCCACTCCCCTATTTTATCATCCGATCGTATAATCACTATGGCCATAAATGTCGGTTTTAAACGGTTTTTTTTGATTCTCGTAAAGTTGGGATTGATTCAAAAATAGGGGAACTCCGCCGATTTCGTCGGGCACACAAAAACAAATCACAAACTTCTCATAAAATCTGTATAAGAATTCTTTTATCCCTTTGGAAAAGACACAATAAAAATGTATAATGAGAACTTGTAGAACTTCAAAATCCAGTAAA
>JBCCZF010000405.1:0-3730 GCA_039188035.1 Bacteroidota bacterium
ATTTGTAATTTGAAACTTGATTTCCGTACTTTTGCACCGCTTCCCGATCAAGTAAAAATCCAAATCGGGATTTCATCCTAAAGCAAGATTTATGGCCAATTTTGATGTTATTGTCCTGGGTAGCGGCCCAGGGGGTTACGTGACTGCAATACGCGCTTCCCAACTCGGATTTAAGACCGCAATCGTGGAAAAGGAAAGTTTGGGCGGGGTCTGTCTCAATTGGGGCTGCATCCCTACCAAGGCCCTACTAAAATCCGCCCAGGTTTTTGGATATCTTCAGCATGCAGCGGATTATGGACTTACGGTAGATCAGGCAGATAAGGATTTTGATGCCGTGGTACAACGGAGTCGCGGGGTGGCCAATGGCATGAGCAAGGGCGTACAGTTCTTGATGAAAAAAAATAAGATTGAGGTAATCTCGGGTCATGGTACCCTAAGACCTGGCAAAAAGGTTTCCGTTAAGGATGCCGATGGCAAGGAAATGGAATACAGTGCCGATCATGTAATCATTGCCACTGGCGCACGAAGTAGGGAATTGCCCAGCTTGCCCCAGGATGGGGAAAAAATTATTGGGTATCGGGAAGCGATGTCCCTGAAAAAACAGCCTAAAAAGTTGATTGTAGTGGGCAGCGGGGCCATAGGTGTGGAATTTGCCTATTTCTATAACGCCATGGGCACCGAGGTTACTGTGGTGGAGTATCTTCCACAAATAGTCCCGGTTGAGGACGAGGACGTTTCCAAACAATTGGAGCGTAGCTTTAAAAAATCGGGAATAAAGGTTATGACCTCTTCCGAGGTCACCGCCGTGGATACTTCTGGCGAAGGGGTAAAAGCCACGGTCAAAACCTCAAAGGGGGAACAAGTGCTGGAGGCGGACATTGTTCTTTCGGCCGTAGGGATAAAATCCAATATAGAAAATATAGGTCTTGAGCAGATAGGCATTGCCACGGATAGAGACAAAATTGTGGTGAATGATTACTACCAGACCAACATTCCCGGGTATTATGCCATAGGTGATGTAACCCCCGGCCAGGCCTTGGCCCATGTGGCCTCGGCCGAGGGCATTCTATGTGTTGAAAAAATAAAGGGCATGTCCGTAGAACCCTTGGACTACGGTAATATTCCCGGATGCACCTATTGCCTACCGGAAGTGGCCTCCGTTGGGCTTACGGAAAAACAGGCCCGCGAGCAAGGTTTGGATATTAAGGTAGGGAAGTTTCCTTTTTCGGCCAGTGGCAAGGCCAAGGCTTCCGGGAATCCCGAAGGTTTTGTAAAGGTTATTTTTGATGCCAAATATGGGGAATGGTTAGGTTGCCATATGATTGGGGCAGGGGTAACGGATATGATTGCAGAAGCCGTTGTGGCGCGAAAGTTGGAGACCACTGGTCATGAGGTCTTGAAAGCGGTCCACCCCCATCCGACCATGAGCGAGGCGGTTATGGAAGCGGTAGCGGATGCTTATGATGAGGTAATCCACCTGTAGTATATATCCCCCATGAGTAAAGGCATTTGCGAGCAAGGCATCAAACTTGGGAAGGTTGCATTAGGCTTCATATGGCTTCGCTTTTAAAACCACGTCGATTCAGGTTTAGACACAAAACTTTCGCATTGTGGGGAGCGAAAGGTACAAACCTAGAAACTACAAACCGTAAATCGTTAGGAATATGCTTACTGCTTTTCGAATAACGGCCATCTTGGAAGGTATTTCCTATTTGATGCTCTTTGCCGTAAGTATGCCCTTAAAATATTGGGCGGGGATTCCGGAACCGAACATCTATATTGGCAATGCCCATGGTATCCTTTTTATTGCCTTTGTAGTGCTGGCCATCGTCTACTGGTGGCAAAAAAAGTGGCGTATCAAACGTTTGGCCATAATGCTCTTGGCCAGTATACTGCCCTTTGGCACTTTTTACATGGAACAGAAATATTTAAGGTAGGCCCCCAACTATTAGGAAGTTTGCGCTTGGAAGTATTGTAGGTCATTTTTGTTTCGTAACGAGGTAAAATTTTTGGTCTTGGCCCGAGCTATGGGCATAAATTTTAACAAAGTTCCGCGCAAAAAGGGACATAAGAAAACAATTGACAAATTTCCTAGCAGTTACTAAGACCCTATGGTACGCTACGCTTGGCGGTTCGTCGCAAAAGAATTTGAACTCCGTTCCGGAGTATTCGAAGGTATGTATAATCATATACTACCCAACAAGCTCCACTACTCCATTGCAGAATTGCTCACAAAGGCAATATGTTTGCCGTCCGGAGACCAACTGGGCACGTTTATGGTTCCCTGACCGCCATAGAGGTAAGCAATAATTTCAGGTTCTCCCCCATTTACGGGCATTTTCCGAACATACACTTGTTTATAAAATGGATGTTCCTCTGCCCCTACCTCCGGAAGATAGGACAGGAAAACAACCCATTCTCCATCCGGGGAAACATGGGGAAACCAATTTTGATAGTCATCTTGGGTCAATTGTTCTTGCTCGGAACCATCGGAGCGCATTCGCCATAATTCCATGGAACCTGTTCTTGACGAGTTGAAATAGATATGTCTGCCGTCCGGGGCATACTCGGAACCATCGTCCAAGGAGGGTTCTTGGGTCAATTGGACCTCGGTTCCTTTTCCATCCGAAGGTATCTTGTAGATATTATACGCCCCATCCCTAAGTGCTGTGTAGGTGAGCCATTTTCCCTCCGGCGACCAACCGTGTAGATAGCTAGGGCCCGTTGGGGTTATTCTCTTGGGTATTCCCCCATCGGCAGAAACCGTATAGATAAGGGAGCCATAGTTGGATTCTCCACTGGAACTACTCAGTCCCAGCATCTTCCCATCAAAAGACAACACATGATCATTGTTATTGTCCTTGACAAAATCGGTAGGAATCAAAGAAACGGTTTTATCCGAAAGATTGAACCTGTACATGAGACCTTCGCTATTGTACACCAGTGCTTTGTTGTCCCTGGTCCAATTTGGAGCCTGGATTGACTTTTCGGAAGAGTACACGATTTTTCTTTTCCCTGTTGCCACATCCAAGGTTTCCAAGTGACTCCCCAGGTAATCCCTATAAGGGACAAACCCCTCCGGGGCAGGATATATAATCCTGACATTGTCAAATTCACTTTGCTCAATAACATCGGCATTATGGGAACAAACAAAGAGGCCCCCATAAAGTTCCCCAGGAAGTTCCAAATCGGGAACCTCAACCGTCCAAAAGGGTTTTCCAAATTGGGCGACACCCAGGAAAAAATGGTTTCCGCGACGTTCCAATTGAATGATATCCGGGGCTTTTACAGGGGATTGCACCTCCTCTACCTCGGCCCCTCTTCGCTTTCGGTACTGTATGGCCGTTAAGCCATCCCCATGAACCGTGGCACATACCATGGTGGAGGTGGTGTCCAGGCCTGTGCGTACCATCCATCCCAATTTGCGGTGTGGATCCACCCCTTTCCCTAAAAAACGGGCTCTGGCGCGTAAAATAAAATCGCCTTTTAGCCTTTTGTAGGCATAGTGAAACTCATCTTTGGTGAACCAGATATTTGCTCCGGACCCGGAAAGCCTGTAGGTCTGGGTGTTTGCATCATAATGGGTATTCCCCCTGAGCCGTACCGGCCCCACATCCACGGTTTCGTCAAAAATGCCGAAATTCCCTTGGGCATTTCCAAAGGAAATCATGAACACCATAAATATCCAACATAAACCATACGTCTTTCCCATACTAAAAACCTATAGAAC
>JBCCZF010000406.1:0-3723 GCA_039188035.1 Bacteroidota bacterium
CGGGGGCTATCTTAGGATTCTTTCTAGGTAGCTTTGTGGATAACCTAAACAAAAGCGGTGGTGGCCCCCAGACCGTTTTTAGGGATATGACCCGCCAACAGGTATCCCCGGCCGATTTCGAAATTAACCTTATTTCCCTTTGTTCCCTCGTAATTAAGGCCGATGGCAACGTTACCCAAAGGGAAATGGACTATGTGCGCCAATATTTTGTGTCCACCTATGGGAAGGAAAAGGCGAATGCCATATTTCGGAAGTTCAATGAGATCAACAAACAACGCGAGATTTCCGCCCAGCGAATCGCGAGCTATCTAAACCAGCGTACCCGGTATGAAGTGCGGCTCCAACTCCTGCATTTTTTGTTCGGCATAGCGCAGGCCGATGGATCGGTGAGCCAGCCCGAAGTAAATACGATTCGGGAGATTGCCGGGCATTTACGGGTGTCCTTGCGGGATTTTGAGAGCATCAAAGCCATGTTTATAAAGGCGGCGGACAATGCGTACAAAATTCTTGAAATCGAGAAAACAGCTTCGGACAGCGAGGTAAAAAAAGCCTATCGCAGTATGGCGAAGAAGTATCACCCCGATCGTGTAAACACCCAGGACGAGGCCATTAAAAAGGGGGCCGAGGAAAAGTTTAAACAGGTACAGCGGGCCTATGAGGAGATACAAAAGGAACGGGGGCTTTGAAATTGAAACGCTAAACACACAATTATGCAAGACTTTTGGTTCTACATTCATCTAGGGCTTGACCACGTATTGGATTTTTCGGCCTATGACCATATTCTATTCCTTAGTGCCATGGCCATTCCCTTTACCTTCAAAAGTTGGAAAAAGGTAGTTTTACTGGCTACCATTTTTACGATTGCCCACTGCATTTCCTTGGCACTTTCCGCCTACAAAATGATATCCGTGGATCCGGTGCTAATCGAGTTTTTGATTCCAGTGACCATTATTACGGCCGCTTTGCTCAATGTCTTCTACGTACTCCGGGATACCGCCACCTTGGGGTTCTATTTCCATGGGTTGGCCACGGCCTTTTTTGGGATTATCCACGGTTTTGGGTTCAGCAATTACTTCAATATGCTCTTGGCAGGGGAGGAAGAGAAGTTGGGGCCTTTATTGGGCTTTGCCACCGGTATAGAAATAGCCCAGGTACTCATTGTGCTCTTTATTCTTTTTCTGGACTATACGGTTCAGAAGTTGTTCACTATAAAACGAAGGGCCTTTATTATCTTCGGCTCCATTTTAATCATATGCATTACAATACCCCTGCTGATCGCCACGTTTCCAATGTAGACGTAACACACATTTTGGAACAAAAATGGTAAAAATATAGTAATCAGATAATTGAAAACAGGTAAGTTCGTTTTTAATACCGTGTAGGATAGTTTTGCAGTACATAAAGAATCCGGCTTTCACTTAAAATTAACCTCCTTGGGGTTGTGGGGCTCTAGTAAAGCAGGTATCTTAGGACTCTTTGGGAAGCGATGAAGGACAGCAAACAAGAAAAATACGATAGGGCTTACTTACGTATGGCACAAGAATGGGGAAAGCTGTCCCACTGCAAGCGCAAACAAGTTGGGGCAATTATTGTAAAAGATAGGATGATTATTTCCGATGGCTATAACGGCACGCCTACCGGTTTCGAGAACGGTTGTGAGGATGACGAAGGCTATACAAAGTGGTATGTGCTTCACGCAGAGGCCAATGCCATTTTAAAAGTGGCCTCCTCCACGCAATCCTGTGAAGGTGCAACCTTGTATATTACTCTTTCCCCTTGTAGGGAATGCAGTAAATTGATCCATCAATCTGGCATAAAACGTGTGGTGTACCAAACCGCCTATAAGGATTGCTCGGGATTGGATTTTTTGGAAAAGGCAGGGGTACAGTTAACGCACTTGCCGGTATTGGATCCCGTAGTCTAGGCATTCTCCGGAAAAGCATAATGAATAAGGGAAACGGGTTCCCGGAACAAATCTCCCGGAAACAGTCAGTATCGTATGAGCAAAAAATACAGTTATTTATGGCCAACGATAATAGCCGCTGCCTTGGCTTTGGGAATATTTGTGGGAGGGAAACTTCATTTTAACGATTCCCCGGAAAAGCTCTTTACCACCAATTCCAAAAAGGATAAGCTCAATCGGCTCATCGATTATATCGATTATGAGTACGTGGACGAGATCAACACGGACAGTATTGTGGATGTGACCGTAAACCAGATCCTGGAGAAACTGGATCCCCATTCGGTATATATCCCCAAAAGGGAAATGAGCCGGGTCTCCGAGAACATGAAAGGCGATTTTGTGGGTATTGGAATCAATTTTTATGCCTATAAGGATACCATTTCCGTGATTCGCACCATAAAGAACGGTCCCAGTTTCCTCAAAGGGATCCGTGCCGGGGACCGCATTCTCAGGGCCAATGGGGACACGCTCTTCGGTAAAAATTTGGCCAGTGAGGAAATCGTGGAAAAATTAAGGGGTGAACGGGGAACGCCGGTAGAGCTTGAAATCTATCGTAAGGAAGGGAATAGGACCTTTACCGTAAATGTAAAACGGGATGTTGTTCCCATAAAAAGCGTGCAGGCCTATTATATGCTCTCTCCGGAAATGGGTTATATCAAGATAAATCGCTTTGCGGAATCCACCTATAAGGAGTTCAAGACAGCCTTGAACGACCTTTTGGCCCAAGGGGCCAGGAAGCTGACGTTAGATCTTAGGGATAATCCAGGGGGATACCTCGGTATTGCCGAGCAACTGGCCGATGAATTTCTCAAGGAGGGGAAACTGATCCTGTTTACCAAGAACAAAAAAGGAAAGATAGACAAGGTATACGCGACTGGGACGGGAAGTTTTGAGGACAAGCCGGTTTTTGTGCTTATCAATGAGCGATCGGCTTCGGCCAGTGAAATTATCGCAGGAGCCTTACAGGACAACGATATTGGTACCATTGTGGGCCGTAGATCTTTTGGCAAGGGCCTTGTACAACGTGAAATGGAACTGGGAGACGGTTCCGCGGTACGCCTTACGGTTTCGCGCTACTACACGCCCACGGGCCGCAGTATCCAAAGGACGTATAAGAATGGCACCAAGGATTATTACAAGCGGTTTACGGATCGCTATCACAACGGGGAACTGGTTTCCGTGGATAGCATAAAGGTGGCCGATTCCTTAAAGTTCAAAACGCCCAAGGGCAAGGTGGTCTATGGGGGTGGTGGTATTATCCCGGATGTTTTCGTGCCCATAGGGGCCAATGAGGAGGAGGCCGTGGAAAGCATGGACAGTCTTGGCTTTTTGTCCTTTTTTGTCTTTGAGCATCTGGATGAAAATCGTGCCCAATATAAGGAGTGGTCCCGGCCCCTCTTTCTTAAGGAGTTTCGGGTGGACGATATCCTTTTTGAAAAATTTGTGGACTATTCCATAACGCGTAACCTAAAAATGGATTTCTACGCTTTTGAAAATCGTATTAAATTGTATTTGAAGGCCGCCCTTGCAGAACAACTTTTTGGGCCCAACGTGCACGCCCTTATAAAGGCCGATGCGGATCCCATGCTACAAAAAGTCTTGGATTTGGATCGGCCCACCATACGCCAAGGGGAAGCAGAGCAAATAGAGGCCGTGAACTAGGCTTTCCGTAGAAGATTTTTTTGGCCTTAATCCCCTAATCCTCTTCCTCCATACGTTTTTGAATTTTTTTGGAAGTGTTGAATATCAACAACAGAACA
>JBCCZF010000407.1:0-3720 GCA_039188035.1 Bacteroidota bacterium
TCGAAGACGAGGGTTGCTAAGGCTTCATAGGGTCTATTCCCTCCACCTTTCTTGATAACGTTTCAATATAGGTTTGAACTTTGCCCCACAAATATACGGGAGGTTTTTTTTAAAAACCTAATGATTCTTGAAAAAAGCAATTGTGGGCCAGTGAAACGAATCTATTAGACTTTAAACAAGGTGGTTACCAAACGCCCTTCATATTTTTGGGAGGGCCGGTCCAGCAGTTGCCTCGCACTATGCGACCTAAAACAAAACGGTTGTGCACATATATCCACGCCACTTTGCTTTTTTAAGCGGATTCCCTGTCCGGAAATAATGTCCTTGTTCGGGACAAAGTTGCCATCCGGCCAATGCTCGGTCAAAATTACATAGGGATACGCATATAGCCTTTCCACTATCTTTTGTACCTCAACATTGGACAAATGCTGCAATACCTGTCTTAGTATCACGCAATCCGCATTGGGTAAGGTATCCTTGGCTGCGTCCAAACATTGAAACGCCACATTGGGATGGATAAAGTTATCTCGATTATAGGCGATAAGCTCTGGGACAATATCTATGGCGACGTATTTTTTAGTATAGGGAACCAGTTGTCGCCCTACATTAAAATCCCCACAGCCCAGATCGCAAACCGTAATAGGTGGGGAGAACGAAGTCAAAAAACCCTTTACCGCTTCCACATAAGGTTCTACAATTAGCGAATCATGGGAGCCACTGCCCGAATAAAATGGGGCGCCGTTGTCGCCCCAAAGTCCTTCCGCGTATACTTGGGACATCACAGCTTGGGTAGGCCAAGGTTTTTTTTCGCGAATAGTGCCCAAATCAGTCCAGTAAAGTAACCTCTACATTTGAATCTGTAAAAACGGTATGTGTTTGGGTCTTAAAATCCCTTTCCTCCGCCTTAAAAATGTTCTCCACATAGGTCTGTGGATTTAAATCGATCAATGGAAACCACGTGCTCTGCACCTGTACCTGGAGCTTATGCCCTTTTTTAAAGGTATGATAAACGTCTTGCAACTTTATGTTGACGTCCGTTTTTTGATTGGGCGCGAAGGGTTCCGGGTCTGAAAAACTATTCCGAAAACGACCACGTAGCACTTCGCTGCGTACCATTAGGTGATAATTGCCCATCTTTAAATGGTCTTGCATCTCTTCATTGGTTTCCGAATCGGCAGGGTGCACATCAATGACCTTTACGATCCAATCTGCGGCAGTGCCCGTGGTGGCCACTTTCAAATTCGCTATAATCGGTCCGGCCAAGGTCAAATCCGCAGTCAATACATCGGTTTCGAATACCAAAACATCAGGCCGGCGGGCGGCAAAACGTTGGTCGTCCGTCATGTACTTTCGGGGTGTTATCACTGTTTTAATGTCCTCGGAATACGGAACCGGTTTTTTTACATCGCTTATAAATTGAATTCCCACCGTCTCCTTTTGTTCTAGGGATAATTGCTGATTTTCCGATAAATACATCTTTTGCTTTTTCGCCTCCCTTGGGGGCCAGGCGGGTAGTTCACTCCACTCCTTTTTACCCGTATCGAATACCATGGCTTCGGGCAAGCCCGTTTTTTTATCCCCATCCCCTTTTAGAAAATGATGAAAAAACTTGGTTTCTATCGTATCCTGATAAAAATTGGAAATGGAATCCCCAAAATAATAGTTGCCCACCAAGGAGCGATCGGCGCGCCTAGACCATCGGCCATGGTCCCAAGGGCCAAAAACCATGGTGTTGTAGGCACCTTGGTTGTACTCCTCGATATTCTTGTAGGTTTCCAAGGGGCCGTATAAATCCTCCGCATCAAACCAGCCCCCTACAATCATGGTCGCCACATGGGGCTTGGTCTTATTCAAATGCTGAATCAATCCACGAGGTTGCCATAGGTCGTCATAATTGGGATGTTCCTTTAATTCGTTCCAAAAGAAGTCATCTGTACTATTATCTTGGGAAATGGTCATTTGATCTTTAATACCAAACTCAAAAAAGGAATTCAAATTTTGCAAGGGCCCCGTTTTTAAAAAGAAATCATACTGGTCCGCGGTACCGATGTCCGGGAAGGTATACCAGGCGGTATCCACGGGTTGGTCGCCATTGGGCCGCGGGGTGCCGAACAAGGAAGTTACCCTGAAATAACTGAGGAGATAGGCCCCATTATGATGAAAATCATCAAAAAAGAAATCTCCGATACAGGCTTGTGGGGAAGATGCCTTTAACGCAGGATGCGGGTCAATAGTACCATAGGTGGCATAAAATCCCGGATAGGATATGCCCCAAAGGCCAACCCGCCCATTATTGTTCTCAACATAGTTCACCAACCACTCTATGGTATCATAGGTATCCGAACTTTCATCCACTTGTGAATTCTCCGTTTTATTCGGAATATAAGCCCGCATATTTTCATAATGTCCTTCGCTCATCCAACGCCCGCGTACATCTTGATACACCACAATATACCCCTCCTTCATCATGTTGATGTTCGGGGCAATTTTCGTTTTTAATTTTCCTTCGCCGTAAGGCCTTGAACTATAAGGCGTGCGTTGCATGATTATGGGGTATTCCTTGGAAGTATCTTTGGGGGAATAGATGGTGGTATGCAGCTTTACCCCATCACGCATTGGGATATCCACCTCTTGCTTGGTGTAGTTTTCAACTACATAGTTCTCTTCCGCTCCATCGCGTGCCGGCTTGGTTTTCTTTTTACAGGATGGCAAGCCAAGGAACAGTAGAGAAAGTAATAGGGAAGTACCTGGAAAAAGTTTCATTGCATTAAAAATTTAGAGCAACTAAAACTACGAAGAAAACCAAACAAAGTGCGCCCTTTTAAGAGAAGGGTGGACGACAAATTTCCGTTTGAACTCCCTTAATCCCCTGGCCTTTGGCGTGGGGGAAACCCCTCCCGCCAGAGTCGGGAAGGTTCGGTAGGGTCTATTGCTTGGATAAAAGTCCAAAAAAAGAGCAGGCAATCCCAGGAGCGGAAGTTTTTCTTGCATACAAGAGAAGGTCTTGTAAACGGGTACCCGGTTACAATCCAAATGCGGTTTTCACCGTGTCCTTCATGTCCAACTTCTCCCAGGTAAACAATTCCACCTCTTTTTCCACCCTGCCGTTATAGGGCGATTCAAAAACCTTGACCTCTTTTCTGGGCTCCTTGCCCATATGGCCATAGGCCGCGGACTCTAGATAAATGGGGTTTCTTAGCCTTAGGCGTTCCTCTATGGCAAAAGGTCTCATATCAAAGAGTTCCTCTACCTTTTGTGCGATTTCCCCATCGGATAGGTCCACGTTGGCCCTACCGTAGGTGTCCACAAAAATAGAAGTAGGCTCCACCACCCCAATGGCATAGCTCACTTGCACCAAAATTTCATCCGCCACCCCGGCGGCCACCAGATTTTTGGCCACATGCCGGGCGGCATAGGCTGCGCTTCGATCTACCTTGCTCGGATCTTTTCCACTAAAGGCGCCCCCGCCATGGGCACCCTTTCCCCCATAAGTATCCACGATGATCTTCCTGCCCGTAAGACCGGTATCCCCATGGGGTCCACCGATCACAAATTTTCCAGTGGGATTGATATGATATTGTATTTGATCATCAAAAAGATCTTGGATATCTTGGGGAAGTGCCTTTTTTACCTTGGGGATAACAATCTCAACAATATCCTTTTTGATTTTGGCCAACATACGGGCATCGTCCCCGTCAAAATCATCATGTTGGGTAGACA
>JBCCZF010000408.1:0-3698 GCA_039188035.1 Bacteroidota bacterium
AAAGACCTTTTTTGAGCTACATAGCAGGGCTACGGAGGGAGACTTCTACTAAAAACCAACATTTGGTGGTTTTTATTTTTTCTATTTTCGAAGTTGAAAAATGGATGTTATACCTATGAAATTCGGAATCATCAAAGAACGCAAGACCCCACCGGACAAACGTGTGGTAGTATCCCCCGAGGCCTGTGTCCAGGTGGTATCCCAATTTAAGTCGGCCAAAATCATTGTAGAACCTTCGGATATACGCACTTTTGGCGATGCGGAATATAGGGATTCCGGGATTTTGGTCAAGGACGCCATGGCAGAATGCGATGTCTTACTTGGGGTAAAGGAAGTGCCCATACATGCCCTTATTCCCAGTAAAAAGTACTTTTTCTTTTCCCATACCATTAAAAAGCAACCCTATAATCGGGAGTTGTTAAGGGCCGTCTTGGAAAGAAATATCGAATTGTACGACCATGAGGTCATCACGAATCCCAAGGGCGTGCGTTTGGTAGCATTTGGGCGTTATGCCGGAATCGTTGGGGCCTATAACGGACTGCGGGCCTATGGCCTCAAGTTTCAAAAGTATCAACTGCCCAGTGCCAACAGTTTGAAGGACAGGGAGGCCCTAATTGCGGAACTAAAAAAAACAAACCTGCCCAATATTAAGATTTTGCTCACTGGAAAGGGCAGGGTGGGTAATGGGGCCAAGGAAATGTTGGCCGGGATGGGGCTCACCGAGGTCTCGGCAAAGGAATATCTCAAGGCGGACTTTCAAGAACCCGTATACTGCCAGATCGACGTGTTGGACTACAATATACGAAAGGACGGACAGGTTTTAGGGGAACAGGATTTTTTTGCCCATCCGGAAGAATATGAATCCAACTTTATGGGTTTTGCCCAAGCAACGGATTTATACATCGCTGGCCATTTCTATGGCGATGGCGCCCCCTATCTTTTTACGCGTGAAAATGCCAAACATCCCGATTTTAGGATAAAGGTTGTGGCCGATATCAGTTGTGACATTGATGGCCCTGTGGCCACCACCCTAAGGGCCTCCACAATTTCCGAGCCCTTATATGGCTATGATCCCCAAAAGGAAACGGAGACCACATTTGATGCTCCGGGTGCCATAACGGTCATGGCCGTGGACAATCTGCCGGCCGAGCTGCCACGCGATGCCAGTGAAGGTTTTGGGCAAGCCTTTGTGGAACATGTGATTCCCGCTTTTTTCAATGGGGATGCCCAAGGTATCCTGGAACGCGCCCGCATGACCCAAAATGGAAAGCTTACCGATCGGTATGCCTATCTTCAGGAGTATGTAGATGGGAATTAGAGTTTAAGGTTTAAAGTTCAAGGTTCCATGTGGGTGGGATGTCTAGATGGGCTACGATTCGCGGGTTGTTTTGAGGGAAAAGTAAACCGTAGGTAGGCAAAAACAATACCATTGCGCATTGTACACCGCTTAGCCAACGTCCGCGGGGTATCGGTCTCCGGTCTCACATCTCGTATATAAAATCCAATCAAAAAAGCCCCGAGGTAGCCCTCAGGGCTTGTTGTTTTATGTATCTACCAGTTCGAGGGGATTACTTTTTATTCTCCTCAGATCGGAACTTGGCAATAATGTCCTTAAAGTGTTCTCCGGCGGCCTCACGTCCCCCGAGTCCGTAGCTAAGGGCCACGGCCACGGCAATGGCGCCTAATACCAACCCAAAGGAAAGTTCTACGATCTCATTGGCAATGCCCATAGTGCGCAGCGCTATGGCAATAAAGAGTGCAAGGGAGGCCCAACGGACAATACTTGCGACAAATGCGTTGTTCTTGGCCTTGGTCATGGTATCATAAATCAAGCTGGAAATATAGTTTCCTACGGCAAGAATGACCAAACCAAAGAAAATCTGACCGGTTACCGCCAAAATTTGGTTTAGGGTATGGGTAAGGCGCTCCAATTCCAAAATTTCCACAGCGGTAATCACCCCAAAAAAGACCAGGAAAAAATAAATGAGATTGGCGATAACCTTGGAAAGCGACTGACTGGCACCGATCATGTTTTGGATCTTAATCTTTTCGGCCATAGTGTCCAGTCCCAGGCTTTTAAAGAGATCTTCCAGAAAGTCGGAAAGGTATCTGCCGCCCCAAACAAAAACCAAAAGAATCAGGGACGCCACCAAGATTTGCCCTATCATGCCCGTAAAGCCATAAAGGATAGTATTGGCCGGCCCGGAAATAGCCTCCAGGTGCAACGCAGTAAAGGCCTGGATCAAAAAAGGCACAAAGATGAGAATGAAGACCACTTTGCGCAAAATGGTAACAAGTTTATCGGTGTCCTTAAAATGGGTCCTGTCCACCAGGCGATCCAGGAAATTGCCTCCCATATTGATGAGGTTGGAGACAAACTTGGCCAAGAGGTATCCTACAAAGCCAATAAGGGCGGCCGCGATAAGATGGGGGATAAAGCCCAGGAACTTCTCCAACATGGCTTCCAAAGGCTCCAATACCTGATCCACGCCCAGGATTTCCAAGACGATCAAAATAACGATGATCATCACCACATAATAAAATATGTTCCCAATGAACTTGTTGGTGTTGCCCATGCTGCTGTTTTTGAACAGCCGCTCGTCCCAAGTGGTTTTTTTGAGGAGTCGGATGACCAGGGCCCGGGTTCCCTTGGCGATACCCCAACCAATAAAGAGCACCAATAGGGCTCCTAAAATTCCGGGTACGTAGTCCAGTACCCGATGTGCAATGTTTTGCAACTGAGTTTCCATAGTTAACGGTTTTTAGTGTTTTAATAGGGCCTAATGTAGTAATTAATTGCAACTTACTGTGGGAAGACCCCTGGAAATCAGGATTTTTAGCCAAAGGGGGAATCCTTGGAAAAGGCCCAAAACGACCTGAAGACCAGGAAAAACACCCAGAACAGTCCGCCAAAGGCCAAGCTCATGGCCAGGACCTTGGGTTCCACTAGGCTTTGGACGATTTGTTGGGCCAGGAATAGGGGTTTGGTAAGGATATCCCAGGAATTGAACCGTAGGAACCTGCCGAGATACACCCCATATCCGCATAAAAAACAAAGGACGGCAATGGCCAGTGCGGTAGCCTTGCGCGAAAGGCGGATTTGGATAAAATCGTGCATATCCATTAGGGATAGCAGCCCGAAGAGCAACCCCAGCAGGGCAAAAACAAAAACCAGAAAGAGATCGAGCCAAACCAGGATAGAATGTTCATTGTGAAGGTGAACCAAATCCGTGATAATATAAGGGCTGTTGGGCAGGAAAAGCAACCAGGAACAGAAAAGGAAAAGCTGCATTGCCGAATGTTTCCGCCAAAAGACGGAGTACTTCCACGCCTGGGTAATGCAATAGGGCACTGCGGCAAGAAAAAGGTTCCACACCAAAAAGGAATAGAAAAGACTATGGGTGAGCCATACACGAATGGACAAGGTTACAAGACAAAAGGCGGTCGCCAGCAAAAGGCTTTTATGAATGTTGGGGGATAGGGTAAAAAGGGCTTTCATATCAGAATTCAAAAGTTAGATACAACAAAAAAAATCCAAAGGCCAGGTTAAGCAAGTTCAAAAAGGGTATTGTCCAATCCAATACCGGGAATTTGTCCTGCCCCGTTTTGTAAATGTCCGGAGAATACACCCAAGTGCAAGAGCCAACAGTACCAAACTGGGTTCGCTCATTCTTTGCGGTTCTTCACCAAGATCTAAA
>JBCCZF010000409.1:0-3689 GCA_039188035.1 Bacteroidota bacterium
CGACTATAATCGCACATACCGGGGCCAATGTCGTTCCCAATACCGTGGATGTAATCAAGGAAGGAAATCCGAGTACAAGGATAAATGGAATCGCTACCTGTATGTTCGCCACAATGGAGGTATTGAAAAAGGCCGTGGAAATGGAGTGTAACCTAATAATAACCCACGAGCCCTTATATTACAATCATTGGGATAGCACCGAACAGTTTGGGCAGGATTCCGTGTATCTTGAAAAAAAGGACTTTATTCTGAAGAACAACTTGGTTGTTTGGCGTTTTCACGATTACATCCATCGCATCCGTCCGGATGGTATCCTTACGGGAATGATAGAAAAATTGGACTGGGGGGAGAATCTGGAAACCGAAAACTCCTATACGTTCACATTTCCGGAAATTACGTTACAGGTTTTGTTGGACGATTTAAAGGATACCTTTCCCAAAAGTGCGTTCCAAGTAGTGGGTGATCCCCAAATGAAACTGGACAAGGTAGCCCTGCTTCCAGGATCCTGGGGATCAATGGCACAAATAGGACAACTGCGAAAAAAAGATATTCAGGTGGTCATCGCCGGGGAGGTGCCTGAATGGGAAACCTATGAATATGTTAGGGATGCCATAGCCCAAGGGCGCAAAAAAGCCATTATCTTTCTTGGCCATATTAACTCAGAGGAATACGGTATGAAATTCTGCGCCGACTGGTTAGGGCAGTTTATCCAGGACATTCCCATTCATTTTGTGGAATGTGGATCTTCCTATTGGACGTACTAAACTAACGCTGGGAACCACGGATCGGCTTCCGGTCAAATGCGAAGTTTTTCCTATATAATGAAGGGTTAAGAACCCAGAGCGAAATCTGGGAATACCTCCGGGATTCCTCCTTTCTATTTACTCAAATACATCTTCCGCCGCCCATAGAGATCGTAAAAAGCATCGTCCTTAAGGCTATCTATAAAGAGGATACTTTCCCCTGTACTCTTCATTTCCGGCCCGAGGTTCTTGTTTACATTGGGGAATTTATTGAAGGAGAACACAGGTTGTTTAATTGCAAAACCTTCCAACTTTGGGTTAAATTCAAAATCCTTGATCTTCTTTTCACCCAACATTACTTTGGTCGCATAGTTTACATAGGGTTCTTTATAGGCTTTGGCAATAAAGGGTACTGTACGGGATGCCCTTGGGTTGGCCTCAATGATGTAGACCATATCATCCTTGATTGCAAATTGAATGTTGATCAACCCCACGGTATTCAAGGCAAGTGCAATTTTTTTGGTATGGTCCTTAATTTGTTGCATCACAAATTCACCAAGGTTAAAGGGAGGCAGGGTGGCGTTGGAGTCACCGGAATGGATACCGCAGGGCTCTATGTGCTCCATAATTCCTATAATGCGTACCTCCTCCCCATCGCAAATGGCATCGGCCTCCGCTTCTATGGCCCCATCCAGGTAATGGTCCAACAAGAGTTTGTTATTGGGTATCTTTCTTAAGAGATCTACCACATGGGCTTCCAACTCTTCTTTGTTGATGACAATTTTCATGCCTTGGCCTCCCAAAACGTAGGAAGGTCTTACCAATAAGGGAAAGCCCAGTTCGTCTGCAAGTTGCAGTGCTTCATCCGCGGTCTCCGCCACACCAAATTTGGGATACGGGATATTGTTTTCCTTTAAAAGGGTGGAGAAACTTCCGCGATCTTCGGCCAAATCCAGGGATTTAAAACTTGTTCCTATAATCTTTATCCCATACTTGTCTAATTTTTCGGCCAATTTCAGGGCGGTTTGCCCACCAAGCTGAACAATGACCCCTTCGGGCTTTTCGTGGCGGATAATATCATAGATGTGTTCCCAGAAGACCGGCTCAAAATAGAGTTTGTCCGCTGTATCAAAGTCCGTGGATACCGTTTCCGGGTTACAATTGATCATGATGGTCTCGTAATCGCATTCGGCAGCGGCCAGTACCCCGTGTACACAACAATAATCGAACTCTATCCCCTGCCCTATGCGGTTGGGCCCAGATCCCAGGACAACGATTTTTCTCCTATCGGTGACCTCGCTATCGTTCTCCACATAGCGCTCCCCTTCCGGGGTCTCGATCTCCGCTTCAAAAGTAGAGTAATAGTAGGGGGTCAAGGCCTTGAATTCCGCAGCACAGGTATCCACTAGTTTGTACACCCGGTTTACCCCCATCTCCGCTCGTTTATCGTAGACCTCGCTTTCCCAACAATCCAACATATGGGCAATTTGACGGTCCGCAAAGCCTTTTTGTTTCGCCTCCAACATCAGTTCCTTGGTTAGGGTGGCTATGGTGTAGGTGGCTATTTCCTTTTCCAATTGGTACAATTCCTCATACTGTTTTAGGAACCACATATCAATTTTGGTAATATCGTGGATTCGGCTCAAGGGTATGCCCATTTGAATGGCGTCGTAGATTACAAATACACGATCCCAACTGGGGATGGTGAGTTTTTGTATAATCTGCTCATAATCCTTATATCCCTTGCCGTCGGCCCCCAGGCCATTTCGCTTGATTTCCAGGGATTGGGTGGCCTTGTGCAGTGCCTCTTGAAAAGACCGGCCAATACCCATTACCTCGCCCACGGCCTTCATCTGAAGTCCCAAGGTACGATCAGATCCCTCGAACTTGTCGAAGTTCCAACGCGGGATCTTTACGATAACATAGTCCAAGGTAGGTTCAAACAAGGCCGAGGTGGACTTGGTAATCTGGTTTTCCAACTCGTTCAGATGATACCCTATGGCCAATTTGGCCGCAATCTTGGCAATGGGATATCCCGTGGCCTTGGACGCCAAGGCAGAGGAACGGGATACCCTTGGATTGATCTCAATGGCAATAATATCCTCCTTTTCATCTGGGCTCACGGCAAACTGTACGTTGCAGCCCCCGGCAAAATCCCCGATACTGCGCATCATTTTTATGGCCATGTCCCGCATACGCTGGAACGTTCTATCCGAGAGGGTCATGGCGGGGGCCACGGTGATGGAATCCCCGGTATGGATGCCCATGGGATCCATATTCTCAATGGTACAGATAATGACCACATTGTCGTTCTTGTCCCTCAGCAGTTCCAGTTCATATTCCTTCCAGCCCATCATGGCCTTGTCTATCATCACTTCATGAATGGGGGAAACCTCCAGACCACGGCTCAACAACTCGTCAAAATCTTCTGGTTTGTACACAATTGAGGCTCCCGCCCCACCCAAGGTATATGAAGCCCTAATGACCAATGGAAAACCAAATTCCTGGGCAATTTCCTTCCCTTTTAAAAAGGAGGTTGCCGTGGCTTGGGGGGCCATCCCTACCCCTATTTCCATCATCAAGGCCCTAAAACGTTCCCGATCTTCGGTAATGTCTATAGCATCGATATCCACCCCGATAATTTCTACGTCAAAATCCTTCCAAATGCCCTTTTCATCCGCCTTGATACAAAGGTTAAGGGCAGTTTGCCCACCCATAGTGGGCAGAACTGCGTCAATTTCTGGATGTTTCCGTAAAATTTCGAGAATGGACTTTGTGGTCAATGGCTTTAGATACACATGATCCGCCATCACCGGATCCGTCATTATAGTGGCCGGATTACTATTGATCAAAATGGTCTTTATTCCGTCTTCCTTTAGGCTTCGCAAAGCCTGAGATCCGGAATAATCAAATTCACAAGCTTGACCAATGATAATAGGGCCCGAC
>JBCCZF010000410.1:0-3677 GCA_039188035.1 Bacteroidota bacterium
AAACTAAGATCTCCCGTAATCAATAGGGTCGGATACCTATAATATAGGGCGGCTCCCAAGGCTGTGGAAGTGGAACCGTCTATGCCACTAGTACCCCTATTGCAATAGGTAGCTATCCCTGGATTCCAATCAAAAAGCTGGGCATAACGCACCGTTGAGCTATTGGCCAAGTGCAATTGGTAATTGTTGGGAACCCTGCGGCTCATATGGTAAAAAGCCTTCATATCCGAAAAAGGCACCTGCTCCAGATATTTTTCCCGTAACGTCCTTAGCTTCTGCCGTATTTTGCTCCAATGGGCACCGTAGGGCTGCTTGGTTGTATGATAGGGCAGTTCACTTAGGAATGTACCGGGATGTTGCCGGACATGTTGGGACAACACAAAAAAGGTATCAAAGGCCCTTAATGGATCTATGTGCCAATGATGCAAAGGCTTAAATTCCCGGAGAAACGCCTTTATTTTTTTGGATACGATCAAGCCCCCAAAGGTAATGAGTACCTCCGGGCGTAATTCCCGAAAGTGTTCCTCGCTTTTGGCCGATTTTTCCAAGGGGGCTATGATCATGTCTATACTTGGAAAGAGATTCGGATGGTACAGGTTGGAGGTGGTTTCGGTGAACACCACTATGGTAGGATCCCGGCAAATCATATCCAGAAGCCCTTCATCTATGGCTTCTGGAGGGTTTACCCCCACCAAAATCATTTTTCGCAGACTTTTTCCCCAAATTTCCTTTAGCTCCCCTAGATTCTCGGGGAGGACTTCCCTGGATGGGGAAGTACGAAGGATATGGGGGTGCACTGTTGGTTTGGAAAGGGTATTGTATAAGGGTTCCTCAAAAGGAACATTGATATGGACCGGGCCCTTTTTATGAAAAACTATCTCCATCGCTTCGTTTAGCCGGGCATCGTTATACGCTTGAATTTGTTGTTGTTCCTTGTCAAGATCTTCCCCAACCAACATATCCGGTGCATATTTGCGGATGGTCTCCGTGGCGTGTGCCACGTCTTGTTGTAAACTATGGGATCCAAGAATGTGGTTTTGAAATACATTTTCCTGTCGGATGGTCTGCCCATCGCCGATATCTATTTTGTAGGAAGGCCTATCCGCTGATAATATCAAAAGGGAAACCCTACTGTAGAAGGCTTCCGCAACTGCCGGATAATAGTTCAATAATGCACTGCCCGAGGTGCAGATTAAGACGACCGGAATCTTGGACTGCTGTGCCATGCCCAATGCAAAAAATGCGGCACAACGCTCATCTACAATACTATAACAACTAAAGTAAGAATCTTCAGAAAAACCAATGATCAAGGGAGCGTTTCGAGATCCTGGGGAAATAACAATATTTTGGATACCTTTTGCCTTACAGTGCGCTACAAGGGACTGGGCCGATGGAATGACGGAATACTTCATGCAAGTTCAAAAATACAACTAGGCTTTTTCTAAACAAACCGTGCCTCTAGGATATTAGGAATTTTAATAGAGTCTCGCTTTTGGCCACGGTTTCCAGCCATTCCTTTTCCGGCTCGGAACCACTGGTTATTCCGCCTCCTACATAGATTCGTGCCAAGTCGCCTTTAATCTGGGCGCAGCGTAGATTCACAAAGAACCGGGCATCGCCCACCGGGTTTATCTCGCCCAAAAAACCCGTATAAAAACCACGGTCATACCCCTCCTCCCGGGCAATAAAATCCTTGGCAGCGGTAAACGGCATTCCACATACGGCGGGGGTGGGATGTAGCACCTCAAGAAGCGGCTTAAGCCCTTCTTCCAATAGAACACCCGAGATTTTGGTACGCAAATGCCAAAGGTTTCCCGCTCGGGCAGATTCCAATTGGGATTGCCTTAATTCGGCAGTGCGGCCCTCAAGTGCCTGTACAATATATTGGGTGACCAAGTGCTGTTCTCGATGTTCCTTTTTTCCCCAGTGTGGGAATTCCCCAACCTTATATTTCCGGGTTCCGGCCAAGGAGATCGTAGTAAAGGATTTCCCATGGGTCTCCAATAAAACCTCCGGGGTAGCCCCTAGCCATATCCCTATCTTGGGATGGACCCACAGATAACAAAAGGCGTTCGGGTAATGGGAAAGCAGGGCAAGGAAGGTTGCCACAATCCCTTTTTGGAAAGGAACCTCAAATGAACGGGACAACACCACTTTTTGCAGGTTCCCCGAGCGTATTTGTTCCAATCCCTTTTTCACAAGTGCCAAATGAAACTTTTTTAGGGCCTTGTCCCCCACACTGGTTTTAAGGGAGATTTTTGGCGGATTCTCCTCCCCGGATACAAAGGGTGCATCCATTCTTTCATCGTTGGGAATCCGTATGGAAGGCTCGCCCTTTTGAAAAGGGGCCATTATAAATCCGGTTCCCCTAAAATCCCATGTAGTATGTATCCTGTCCGTTTTTTGGAAAATGGCATTCAGTGTATTGTCGCCAGGTTTACTGAATAGGACAAAAGGACGTTTTTGGGTCAACTGCTCCCCGGCTTTCTGTACAAGGCCGGACAGTCTACTGTTCTTTGGGTAATGCAATCGTCGTTAGTTTACAGAACGATATTAAATGGTCTTGGGCATCGGTGATCCGAATATCCCAAAGTTGGGTGGTACGTCCCTTGTGAAGCAACGTGGCCTTGGCAAAGACCTGGCCTTGGGAGACACTCTTTACGTGATTGGCCGATATTTCAATACCGCGAACAAAGAACTTTTGGGCGTCCAGGAAAATATAGGAGGCGGTACTTCCAATACTTTCCGCCAAGGCCACCATGGCACCTCCGTGCAGGACTCCATCGGGTTGGTGTACCTTTGGGGTAACGGGCATAGTCCCTACCAAAAAGTTTTCACCAACATCCGTGTATTCGATCTGTAGGGTCTCCATCATGGTGTTTTTGGTCGAAGCATTGCACACCTTGAGGATTTTTTCCTTGTAGTCCTCCATCTCCTTTATTTTTTGACAAAGCTAATCATTACTTTGTCAAAAACAGTCTCTAAATTGGCCGGGCCAGGGAAAAGATCAACATGCGGCAAGCTTAGGCCGCCCGGCTACTCCTTTTCCTCCACGGACTCTTCGTCCTTGGGTATCTCGTAATAGGATATCCTTCTGGAGGTATAGGAGTTGTCCGGGGTGATGATTTGACGGATCCAGTTGTCACTTTCCGTACCATCATATTGGTAAATGTACTCCTTCTCTTGCTCGGTATTTTCGTTTTTGGTCCTGGTTTTGGATAGGGAGCCGGAGGGCTCATAGGTGTAATATGTGGTCGCTTCAAGAGCAAACCTTTCCTCTTTTTCAGGGTCGGGAACAAACTCGGAGAGGGAAATCAATTGCCCTTTTGTATCCTTAATTTCCTCCATGGCCTTGAGCGGTTTCCCGTTGAGGAATTGTTTGGTCAATACCACCTTTTCCCCGGATTCCTTTTTTCCCTTGCGCAAGGAGGTGCGTATGGTTTTTTGCAGTACCCCATTCAAGGTATAGCTTTGTGTGTATTCATTTTTATACCGGGTATGCGCTACCTGGGTCTCGTCCGCACCGTCATTGTTCGTCCTAACTATTTGTACCAGCTGGCCATCGGTATTGAACACGTACTCGCAGCGTTCCAGGAATTCCTTGTCATAGGATATGATTTTTTCGGTGATTTTTTTGTTCGCCAGGGAATCGTACGAATAGAAGTGGGCAATGGAGG
>JBCCZF010000411.1:0-3676 GCA_039188035.1 Bacteroidota bacterium
CGCCCTACCCATTTTCCTTACCTGGTTCGTTACGGTGGGGCTCATGGGGCTGCTCAATATGGATTTCAACATCTTCAATATCATTATCTGTACCTTTATCTTTGGTTTGGGTGTGGACTATAGCATTTTTATGACCAACGGCCTTTTGGCCGAACTGCGTACCGGGGAACCCGCATTAAACACCCACCGCACCTCCATTATCCTATCCGTAATAACCACTGTTTTAGGGGTTGGGGTGTTGATTTTTGCCAAACATCCGGCGCTGTATTCCATTTCGGCCGTTTCATTGATCGGAATCCTTTCGGCCGTGGCCATCGCCTTTACCATTCAGCCCTTGTTGTTTCTTTTGTTCATTGGTGGGCCCAAAAAGCGACCGTTTACCCTGCGGGTGTTTTTGCATTCGGCCCTTTCCACCACCTATTATGCCCTGGGCGGGGTTGTCCTATCCCTAATTGGTTCCTTTTTGGTAAAAACAGTGCCGCTGTCCAAAAAGAAGAAAATGGGCCATTACCATGGCACCATGTCCAAATTTTTGAAATCCGTATTGTACAGCAATCCTTTTGTACGGAAAAAGGTGATGAACCCTTCCGGGGAAACCTTTGCGCCGCCCGCCATGATCGTGGCCAACCATACTTCGGTACTGGATTCCCTTACCATAGGCATGTTGCATCCCAAAATTATATTCTTGGTGAACGATTGGGTATACAATTCCCCGGTATTTCGGTTCACTGCACGCCTATCCGAGTTTTATCCCGTTTCCCAAGGCATTGAAAACAGTCTGCCGCATTTGCAGCGGAAAATAGACCAAGGCTATTCCCTTATGGCCTTCCCGGAAGGAACCCGCTCCCGCACCAACAAGATTGCACGATGGCACAAAGGGGCCTTTTATGTGGCCCAAAAATTACATTTGGATGTGCTTCCCGTGCTTATTCACGGGAACTCCGAAGTACAGCCCAAAGGGAGTGTGGTTATCCGCGATGGTACAATAACGGTAAAGATTCTCAAACGCATTTTGGCTTCCGATGCTTCCTTTGGGGAGACCGATAGGGAGCGTACCAAAAAAATTGGAGGCCACTTCCGCAATGCCTTCCAGGTCTTTAGAGCAGAAATTGAGGACGCCTCCTATTTTGAAAAGGATATTTTGGCCGAATTTCGATATAAGGGAAACGGAATATACAGGGCTGTGAAAACCGATTTTTCAACCAACAAATCGGTTTACCGAAAAATCTGCGACACTGTGCCCAAAAAGGCGAAGATCGCCCATATTTCGTCGGGTCATGGTCAATTAGACCTTTTATTATCCATGGATTCGGCAGACCGAAAGATACACTCCTATTTGGTGGATCAGGAATGCCGAAAACTGTTGGCCAACAGTTTTACCACCCAGTATCGGGAACGAATAACCACTTATCGTTTCCCGGAAAAGGTACTGGAACAAAAAGTAGATGTCTTGATAGTACAATCCAAGCTTTTGAATTGGATTCAAAAGAAGGGTGATATCTCCCATGAAATCCGTATGTTCATCGTGCTAAAAGGTGTCTCAGAAAATGATGTTGAACCATTGGGTCAAATGGGTTTCAAGGTAACCTATCAGGAAAAAAATCTGGCGATTTGGCAAAGATAAGACCACATTATGATGTTGTCATCATCGGCAGTGGTATGGGCGGTTTGGTAGCGGCCAATATCCTGGCCCGTGAGGGAAAAAGCGTGTGCGTGCTGGAAAAGAACAATCAATTTGGGGGAAACCTACAAACTTTTGTCCGCGAACGTACTATTTTTGATACCGGTGTCCACTATATCGGTGGTCTGGACGAAGGGCAAAACCTGTATCGCTATTTTGAGTATCTGGGTATCCTGGAAGGCCTCCATCTCAGTAAACTGGATGAGAACGGGTTTGATATCATCACCTTTGACCATGATGAGGCCGAATATCCCCATGCCCAGGGGTACGACAAGTTCAAAGATAGCTTAGTGGCCCATTTTCCGGAAGAAGAACGGGCCATTGCTGCCTACTGCGACAAACTGCAGGAAATTTGTCGCAAATTCCCCTTGTATAACCTGGAAGAGGGCAAACCCTACGACAACGATCCCGAGCTTTTTCAGCAGACGGCCAAAGGTTATATCGATTCCATCACCCAAAACGAAAAGCTTAGGGCGGTATTGGCCGGCTCCAACTTGCTCTATGCGGGCATTAGTGACAAAACGCCCATATATGTGCATGCCCTATCCATCAATTCCTATATTCAAAGTTCGTACCGCTGTGCGGACGGGGGCAGCCAGATTACCAAACTGCTGGTACGAAAGTTAAAGGAGCATGGCGGGGAAGCGTTTCACCACCAAAAAGTGGTCAATATTGAATGTGTAGACCAAAAAGTGATTGCCGTACATACCATAAAGGGAAATAGAATTACCGCCAATCTTTTTATTTCGAATATTGAACCTAAGTACACCTTGGAAATGGTGGGCGAGGAACATTTTCGCAAGGCTTACTTCCGGCGAATGAATATGCTTGAAAGTACCGTATCCGCCTTTAGCATCCACATTGTCCTAAAACCAAAGACCTTTAAATACCTGGACAAGAACTACTACCACTTTAAGGATTACAACGCGGTTTGGAATGGTCATCAGTACAGTCAGGAGACTTGGCCGGAAACCTATATGGTCTCCATGGGCGTTCGCAAAAAACAGGGCGAGTGGGGGCATCAGCTTACGGCCATAACCTATATGCGGTATGAAGAAGTGGAACCCTGGAAGGATACCTTTAACACGGTGGCCGAAGAAAACGACCGTGGCGAATCCTATGCAGAATTTAAACGGCAAAAAGCCGAGGTTTTCCTAAAGGAACTGGAGAAAAAATTCCCGAATATCCGGGAATGTATTCAATCCGTACATACCTCCACCCCATTATCCTACCGCGATTATATCGGGTGTAGTCGGGGTTCCATGTATGGCTATGTAAAAGATGTGCAAAACCCGTTGCTTTCCTTTATTTCACCCCGAACCAAAATCAAGAATTTATTTTTTACCGGCCAAAGTTTAAACATGCACGGCATTTTAGGGGTTACCATTAGCGGGGTGGTGACCTGTTCCGAAATTTTAGGCGGAAAGTATCTAATCGATAAAATTAAGGGAAGGGGTTAACCGGAAGAGATTCAACGCCAAGGATTTATGAGGGCAAAGGAAAAAAACAGACAAAAGTTGCTCAAGGAAACAAAGAGAAGGCTTGGAATACTCATCCTCCTGATCGTATGCTCCTGTGGCGTAAAGAAGTCGCTTAAGGATATGCCAAATCTGGAACAGTACAAAACGGACATTTCCGAGCGACAGGAAGTCAACGATTCCACTTTTGTGCTGGACGACAGTTTCCTGACCAAGAACCGCCAAGGACAGTGGGAGCTTCTGGTAAGCGGAAACCCTTTGGAACTGGGGTTGAAGACCGGAATCCTAACCCAGGAACTTTTTATCCAACAGGAGGATATCTTCGTAAAAAAGATAGACGAACTGGTGCCTTCCAAAGGATGGCAAAAATTCTTGCGCAAGTTCCTGGCCTGGTTTAATCGAAAAATGTATTTGAACATTGATGCGCAATACAAGGCGGAAATTTATGGCATCTCCCGTTACGCTTCCAAAGACCTTGACCATATTGCCAAAGCCTATCAACGTGTGATGTATTTTC
>JBCCZF010000412.1:0-3676 GCA_039188035.1 Bacteroidota bacterium
GGAACTTATCGCGAATTACGGTCCAAAGGGTCTAATCAAAATCGGCATTAGTTGTGGTGGGCCCTTGGACTCCAAAAAAGGAATCATCAAATCGCCCCCCAATTTACCCGGTTGGGACAACATACCCATTGTTGATCAGCTTGAGAAAGCGTTCGGGGTGGCTGTGGCCATTCAAAACGATGCCAACGCCTGTGCCCTGGCCGAATGGAAAATGGGTGCGGGCCAAGGGGTGGAAAATATGGTTTTCTTGACCTTCGGGACGGGCATGGGTGCCGGTCTTATCCTAAATGGTCGTATTTATTCGGGAACCAATGACCTTGGGGGAGAAGTTGGACATATACGGATGGCCGAATCCGGCCCTGTAGGCTTTGGCAAGGAAGGTTCCTTTGAGGGGTTTTGTAGCGGTGGCGGCATCGCACAGTTGGCTAAAACACGAGTGCACGAACAATTGGAACAGGGTAAAAAAGTTGCGTTTTGCCCCTCGATCTCCGATTTGCCTTGCCTGGATGCCAAAACGGTCTTTAAATACGCCCAAAAAGGAGATCCCCTGGCACTGGAAATTGTAGGGGTATCGGCCCGCTATTTGGGAAAAGGCTTGGCTTTTTTAATCGATGTCCTTAACCCTGAACGCATTGTGATCGGCAGTATTTATGCGCGGAACGAAGCCTTGTTACGGCCTATGGTTATGGAGGTTCTGGAACAGGAAACCATCCAGGAGGCCCTGGAAGTCTGTGAAATCGTACCCGCTAAACTGGGAGATTCCATTGGTGATTATGCCGCCTTGGGCGTGGCCATGCAGTAAAAACAAATTTGCCTTATGAACAAAACATTGGACAGCCTGATCAAACGATATCCCGCCTTGGAAGTGTGTAAGTCGGATATCCTACAAACCGCGGAAATCTGGATTCAAGCCTTCGAAGCTGACGGAAAACTACTTATCTGCGGCAACGGGGGAAGTGCTGCCGATGCCGACCATATTGTAGGTGAACTCATGAAATCCTTTTCCAAAAAAAGACCTTTAGATCCCGATTTGTCCCATAGTATCAAGAACAGCCCGGATACCCGGGGAGCATTTTTGGCCGCAAAATTGGAGGGTGCACTGCCCGCCATTTCCCTCAATGCCCATGGTGCATTGACCTCTGCCATTGTAAACGATATCGGTGGCGATTTCGTCTATGCGCAACAGGTAGTGGCCCTGGGCCGAAAAAACGATATCCTATTGGCCATCAGTACTTCAGGTAATTCACAAAACGTAATTGACGCCTGCATTGTGGCCAAGGCAAAGGGGATGACCACCATAGGCCTGACTGGGGAAACAGGAGGCAAACTAAAGGGACTTTGCGATGTGGCCCTTTGTGTGCCGGCCACCCAGACCGCCCAAGTACAGGAATACCATTTGCCCATATACCATGCCTTATGCATTTTGGTTGAAGAGACCTTTTTTTAGAGATCTTTTAAAAGGACATCAAACTGGTAAAGAGATACTTACGTAAAACCATAATCCAAAACATGGAAAATACCACCCGTTCAACCACCTATAGCGGTGCTTTCGCCTTAATGACGTTACTCTTTTTTATTTGGGGCGGGATTGTGTCCCTCAATGATATTTTAATACCACATTTTAAGGGGCTGTTCACCATGGACTATACGGAAACCATGTTGATCCAGTTCTGTTTTTTTGGGGCTTATTTTCTAATGGCCATCCCTGCGAGTCGGCTTATCGAACGTATCGGGTATAAAAAGGGGATCTCGGCGGGCTTGCTCACTATCGGTTTTGGGGCCTTGCTTTTTTTACCGGCTTCCTGGGCCATTTCCTACCCCTTATTTTTATCCGGGTTGTTTACCATGGCCACGGGCTGTGTTATCCTTCAGGTGGTAGCCAATCCGTATGTCATCATTTTAGGGCCTCCGGAAACGGCCTCCAGTCGTTTGAACTTGGCCCAAGGGGTAAACTCCCTGGCAACTACCCTAGCTCCCTTACTGGGCGGGCTATTAATTCTTGGGCATTATAGTACGCCCAGGGAAGCGGCCGCCGCCGTTGAAGGGCCCTATGTTGGGCTTGCCCTGTTATCCTTTGCCGTGGCAGGGGTTTTTGCCCTGTTAAAACTGCCTCAGGTGATAAACCCCACTGTAAAACAAGTAAAGATAAATGTATTGCAATTTAGGCAGTTGCGTCTTGGAGCTTTGGCCTTGATGCTCTATGTAGGTGCTGAGGTCGCCATTGGCAGCTTTATCGTTAACTTTTTGGGTGAGCCCCATATCGCGGGATTCGAAGAAAAGAAGGCCGCCAACTACATCGCCTTGTATTGGGGCGGACTCATGGTGGGACGTTTTGTGGGTTCCGTTATTCTTCGAAAGGTCAGTGCCCAAAAGGTGCTCTTTGTTTCCGCTTTGGCAGCGGTTGTGCTATTGGGCATCACCCTAACCAGCAGTGGTGCCCTGGCCATGTGGTCTATGTTGGCCGTAGGACTTTTTAATTCGATTATGTGGTCCAATATCTTCACCCTGTCCATTGCTGGTCTAGGGGGGTATACCAACAAAGCTTCCGGCATATTGGTCATGGCCCCTGTGGGAGGTGCCATCCTACCTTTGCTCCAAGGGATGCTGGCAGATATCCCACAGGTGGGGCTTCATCTCTCCTACATACTTCCTTTGGCGTGTTACGCCTTTATAGGATACTATGCCCTGGAGGGATACAAAACCGGAAAGCGTGATCCCAAAATAGACGAATAGCGGAATAATTGCTTAAATTGAAACGGAATTATAAAAGTGGATATCAAAATGAAAGTAGAAACCTATTTCCCAGCACTTCTTTGTTTTTTATTGCTATCGACCACAGGGCTATTAGGCCAGGATAGCGGGTGGATTCCCTTGTTTAACGGAAAAGACCTGAGCGGTTGGAAGGTGGGGGAAAACGCCGAGACCTTTTCAGTGGTTGACGGGGCCATTAAGGTCGCTGGCCCCCGGGCCCACATATTCTATACAGGTCCAATTGAAGGCCACCAGTTCACCAATTTTGAGTTTAAGGCCACGGTAATGACCAAGCCGAATTCCAATTCCGGCATTTATTTCCATACCAAATATCAAGAGGATGGATGGCCCAAGTATGGATATGAAGTACAGGTAAACAATTCCCAAAGTGACTGGAAGCGCACAGGTAGTCTTTACAACATCGTAAACGTTAAGGAAACCTACGTAGACGATGATGAATGGTATACCGAATATATCAAGGTAGAGGGCAAGCGGGTTATCGTAAAAATCAATGATATTGTTGTGGTGGACTATACGCAACCTGAAAATCCATTGCGGGACGGCAACAAACTCCGGGTTTTGAACCACGGTACTTTCGCCCTTCAAGGCCATGATCCTGGAAGTACGGTGTTCTATAAGGAAATCATGGTACGACCACTGCCTTAATAGCTTTTAAAACGGGCTCCAATTGACGCTTCACACAAAGTAATACCAGTTCTCATTTAGAATTGGGCCAAAATAGGGGCGGTCGCTTTTTCCCGTACCGAAGCCGTGTTTTTTGTCCATAGCACCGCTACGGACTAAGAATACAATAAAGGTACGGGGAAAATGGACAAGCAAATCGGCCTAATTTTAATTGAGAAATGGTATAATATCCATGGAGCTTTATCCACTACACGGTATCGTAACCGTATTGAACACTCCC
>JBCCZF010000413.1:0-3674 GCA_039188035.1 Bacteroidota bacterium
AGGAAATCACCGAATTGGCCCTGAAGGACGAAAATGGAAATTCGGTAGATGACATTGGCAATGGTTGGTTCATAGGTGAACCCACCGTGGTATTTTATGATTTTGAAAAAATCGGGATCTACCAGGCCGATGAAGTGGCCTTGGCCGCTAGTGCCGAGAATAAGGTGCCTGGTGAAATCAAGATTAGGGACCAGAATGGTGACGGGGTGATTACCGATGCGGATCGCATAATTCTGGGAACGGACGTGCCCGATTATTACGGTGGTATCACCAATACGTTTAACTACAAAAATTGGGACTTTAGTTTTTTCTTTTACTTTCGCCAGGGGCAGTTGATCCGTTCCCGCTTTCACGACAGTAACAATTCGCTCTTCGGGCGCTACAACAATCTGGATGTGGATTACTGGACCGTTGACAATCCCACCAACGCCTTTCCCCGACCCAATGAAAATCAGGAAAGTGCACGAAATGCCTCTACGCTATCCTATTTTGACGGAAGTTATATAAAGCTTCGAAATATGCAGTTAGGCTATAATTTTTCAGAGAAGTTGACGGATAAACTGAAAATAGATAATCTAAGACTGTATTTGGCCGGACAGAACCTTTGGTTTCTTTCGGATTATGACACCTTTGATCCGGAAGTTTCCGAGGAGGATAATACAACGACCAACGCTGATGGGGAGGTAACCAGTAGGACTGCAGGAGTGAGTAGTAGCACCGTACCTAGTAACAAGATGTTTCTGTTGGGCCTTAACGTAACTTTCTAAAGCGAGGATATAACACGAAAAATAAAACATTATGAAAGGAAAAGATAAGTATATGTATATTCTAGTGGGTATATTCTTGCTAGTGTTTCAGGCATGTGACGACTTTTTGGAGGAGGAACTGGTTTCAGACGTTTCCTCGGGCACGTATTATACAACAGAGACTGGGCTCCAAGACGCAGTAAATGCCACCTATTCCTGGTTGCGATTTTTCTACGGCCCGGAACGCGGTTTTACCATGACCACCTTTGGGACGGACATCTTTACCAATGGATCGGACGGAGGACATAAAAGAATTAATTTTTACGATGGTTCGTTCGACGCTACCGAAGGTTATGTCAATGATAGTTGGCGGGATTGGTATAAGGGTGTGAACCAGGCCAATGCGGTAATTAACCGATCTGCGGACGTGGAAATGGACGAGGCCCTAAAGACGCGATGGATCGCCGAGGTACGTTGGTTACGGGCCTTTTACTATTTCGATATTGTCCGCACCTATGGCGATGCCCATTTAAGTTTGGAAGAAACGGAAGGGGTAGAAGTAGAGGCCAACCGTACCGCGGCTTCTGAAATTTATGCCCAGGCCATAATTCCGGATCTGGAGTTTGCCATAGCCAACCTCCCCGACGTACAGGACGACTACGGGAGGGCCACCAAGGCCGCGGCCGAAATGCTTTTGGGAAAGGTACTTTTAAGGCGAAGTTATACGTCCTTTGCGGCAACGGATGATGCCTCCAGGGCCGAGACTCTATTTACCAATGTTATTGACAATTATGGTTTTGAGCTCTTGGACGACTATGGCGATCTGTGGGACATAAACAATCAGGAAAATTCCGAAATTGTTTGGAACCTTACCATTTCAAAGGACTTGGCGGATGCCGAATTGGACAATCAGGGCCATCGGGGCCATCTCTATTTTTTATTTGAATATGATGTGCGCCGTGGAATGACCCGGGATATCGCCAACGGCAGGCCTTGGAAACGGTTTAGGCCAACGCCCTTCTTATTGGGCCTGTGGGATCGTAGTATGGATACGCGGTATGATAAAGGGTTTAAGCATGTATGGTTTGCCAATCAGGAAGTTTCCGATGATCGGGGCAATTTAGTGATTGGGGATACGGCCCTCTTTATTCCCGGCCCCGGTAGGGATATCGATTGGCCACAGAGTAGAAAGGATGCCGCACCCTATATTGTTTATACTGCCGATGACTATACGGAACGGATTTTTCCATCGGTGAACAAATGGATCGACCCTACACGTCCAGATCGTCAACATGAGGAGGGACAGCGCGATGTGGTGCTTATGCGCTTGGCGGATGCCTATTTGTTACGGGCCGAGGCACGTCTACAGCAAGGCGAGACCGGGGACGCCGCTACAGATATTAATGCGGTTCGAAGGCGGGCTGCCGTACCCGGAATGGAAACCGCCATGGAAATTACCGCAGCCGATGTGAACCTTGATTTTCTACTGGACGAAAGGGCCCGGGAACTGTATGGTGAGCACGCCCGATGGTGGGATCTTACCCGTACCGGAAAACTTGTGGAACGCGTACGTCTTCACAATATACAGGGTGCCGACAATATTCAGGATTATCATGTGCTCCGACCCATTGGACAGGATCAGATCGATAGAACCTTGGGAGGATATCCCCAAAATCCGGGGTATCCACAATAATATTTTGAATCATAAAGTTTAGTTCTGAGTTAGTTTTCTGAAACCCTCCTGTTTCTTTAGTAAACAGGAGGGTTTTTATTGGACGCACAACAAGTTCATATTCCCGAATATCCCCAATTATATGATACCCTAACCTATTTCAATGATTTCCGGAGGCGGGAATGACACATCTTTCTTCGAAAGGATTTCCTTGACCCATTGGGGGAAAGTTCCCTGTTTGTGAAGGTTCTTAAATATGACTTTTAATACCGGGTTGTTAAAATGCACATGAGCTATTGAAAATGCCTGCATACGGCTAAAGATGTCCTGAATGCGGTTTAGTTCCTTACGGTATATCAAAGATTGGGTGCCCAGACTTCGAAAGTCTTTAAAATTCTTCTGGAAAAACGGCAATGCTGTACCTAATGCCAAGAACATTTTGGAATCAAAATCCAATGAAATACGATTTTCAAGGGACAAATACAATAAGGTCCAGTAGTATTGATTGCTCCACATATATTTTTGATCATAAATCTTGACCAAACCGGGGTCTATTTTGTAAATGTCACTTAATATATGGCTTGGGGCAGTGGGATTTTTTTTTAATAGATTTACTATGTGTGAAACACGACCTATATATGCTCCGCTGTTCAAGAATGCCTTTTTCTCGTGTATTCGAGCATATACTTCACATAATTCGGGTTCTGGCCAGCAATTTATCTCGGACGAAAACAACAAAGAGGAGTTGAAGTTATTAAATGTCTTCAGCAAGGCATCCGATGTGCTTAAAAATAGGGTGTCATAGGCATCCGTAAACAAAACAATTTCGTTTGGATCTAAAGTTTCAAGGTATGAAACAATAATTTTGTCTTTCATCCTATGGCTTGACCATTCCGAGGCATAATACAAAATGATTAATTCATAACCCAAATGACCACATGAGGGAATTAGGAAATTGCGTAGGTGGTAGTCTTGTAGATTTGTGGCGACAGTGAGTACCTTCATATTTCTTGTGCTTTACCCCTTTTTTAAATGGCCGTTTTATAGAACACTTTCTTTTTCCATAGCTATAATGGCTTGATAGAATAGCAAATAACTTATAAGACTTTCAGTGAAGTTTAACATAAAAGAGAATTCCTCAAATACCTGCTCTAAAAAGGTAGTGTTGGAATTTAAGGATTGGCCTGATTCGGAGGTATACAAAAGTCGTATAGTTTCGGCCCAATGATTTTCCCATTGGGTCTCGTATTCGTCAA
>JBCCZF010000414.1:0-3654 GCA_039188035.1 Bacteroidota bacterium
AGTCCTATTTGCCAACTGTAAAAAAGAGAAAAAACAACTTGTCCCCAATACAGTCGCTATGAAGGATTCCATTTTCACGCCCAACAGGGAAAAACCTTTTTTTTGGGAAGGTGCCAATGTTTATTTTCTACTGACAGATCGCTTTAAAAACGGCAATCCAAAGAATGATTTGAATTTTGCCAGAACCGATAGCACAGGGGTTTTACGTGGGTTCATGGGAGGTGACCTAGAGGGTATTACCCAAAAAATCAAAGAGGGCTATTTTTCGAATTTAGGCATTAACGCCATCTGGTTTACCCCAGTGGTAGAGCAGATTCACGGCAGTACGGACGAAAGTACCGGCAACACCTATGGATACCATGGGTATTGGGCCAAGGATTGGACGGCTCTAGATCCTAATTTCGGGAACAAAAAAGATTTGGAAAATATGGTAAAGGCGGCACATGAAATGGGGATTCGTGTACTCATGGATGTCGTGCTCAACCATACCGGACCGGTCACGGATAAGGACCCCGTTTGGCCTAAGGAATGGGTACGTACGGATCCCACTTGTGAGTTTACCACCTATGAGAATACCACGGCCTGTACGTTGGTGGACAACTTGCCGGATATCCGCACAGAAACCGATGACATAGTGGAATTGCCTGATGCCCTTTTGGCCAAATGGAAGCAAGAAGGCCGATTAAGTCAGGAACTGGACGAGCTGCAGTTGTTTTTTGACCGGACCGGATATCCCAGGGCGCCACGTTATTACATCATCAAATGGCTCACGGATTATGTGAACGATCTAGGAATCGACGGATTCCGTGTGGATACTGTAAAACATGTCAACGAGGAGGCTTGGGGCGAACTGTATAAGGAGGCCTCCCATGCTTTTGAAATATGGAAAAAGAAACATCCGGAGGCCGTCCTGGACGACAACCCCTTTTATATGGTGGGCGAGGTATACAATTACGGTATTTCCTCCGGAAGGAATTTCGACTTTGGGGATAAAAAGGTAGATTTTTTTAACCACGGCTTTGATGGGCTAATCAATTTTGAGTTAAAGCACGATGCCAAAAACAAGTATGAGACCGTCTTTAAAAAGTATAGTAAACTACTGCATACCAAACTTAAAAATAAGAGTGTTCTTAACTACCTCACCTCCCATGACGATATGGAACCTTATGACTCCCTAAGACAAAAGCCTTTTAAGGCGGCCAATATTTTGTTGTTGACGCCCGGAGCCTCCCAGGTATATTACGGGGACGAGACTTCAAGAAATCTTACCATAGAAGGGAGTGAAGGCGATGCAACCCTACGTTCCTTTATGAATTGGGAAGAATTAGACAGCGTACCGCGTACCCAAAAAATCCTGGAGCATTGGCAAAAATTGGGAAGGTTCAGAAGGGACCATCCCGCCGTTGGGGCAGGAAAGCATAGGAGGTTATCGAAAATACCCTATGTTTTTAGTCGCACTTTGGTACATGGTGATTTTAAGGACAAGGTGGTTATGGGCCTTGATCTGCCCAAAGGAAAAAAATCCTTACGGGTAAAAGGTTTCTTTGGTGATGGCACCAAACTGTACGACACCTATTCCGGAACTGAGGTTGTGGTAAAAAACGGTTCCGTGGACTTAGAGAACGATTTTGACGTGGCCCTTTTGGAGTTGGCCAATCCTATCTCCGAAAAATGATTAACTACTTAAAGCCTACTGCCTGGAATGCAGGGCGATCCGGTTCCCTTCCGAATCCTGGAATAAGGCCATAAATCCATGACCGTCACCAATTTCCGATTTTTCCTTTACAATGGTTCCCCCAGCCGCCACTACCCTGTTCAATTCCTGAGACAAGTCCTTGCATGAAAAGTAAATCAAAGTACCATGTGTGGCACTGGGCCTGTGCATTTCATGCTGTACCAAGGAACCTGTGGCCATGTTAGCCCCATTATTCATGGGAAACCAGCCCATAACAAAACCATCCAACTCGTGAAGGGAAATGGAAATGTCAAAAACGACCTCATAAAACGTCTTGGCGCGCTCCATATCAGTTACCGGAATTTCAAACCATCCAACCATTTAGTCAATTTTATTTTTTCAAAATGGACTTAAGGGTAAAAAGGCCCTCTTCAAAGTCTTTCCCTACCATTGTGTGCATGCTCATAAACAACATCATAATCATTAGATATTTGTTCTTTCCTGCAAAGCCCCGGCTAACCTTGGCACCACCGTATACTAGGGTCTCTGCGACCTCCATGTAACCGTAACAATTGGCCATGGATGTCCAAGGTTTCAAAAAACGAAATTCGGATCCGATCACTCCACCTTCCATAATTTTGGTGATTTCCTGCTGCCATCAGCTACATCCTATGGAACTCGTCGCGAGTTCATCACATTGATTTATGAATTGGCCAATTAGGAAAACCAATGTAAGAAAAAATTATTGAGATCCCCGATACCTGCGCAAAATTTCGTCGATGCTTTTTATGGATTTTTTAGTCCAATCCAGTTGCTTTTCCAGTTTTTCCGATGGGGTCAACGCCCATCCGAAATTGGATTCCCGAAGTTTTTGCGTTAGATTGTGAAGTATAATGGCCACCGACACTGAAATGTTTAGACTCTCGGTAAATCCGCACATAGGAATTTTCAAAAATACATCTGCGGAAGACATAACCCCCGCACTAAGACCCTCCTTTTCCGTACCAAAGAAAAGGGCCAATTTGCCCGTAACGGTGAAATCCCTAAGACTTTGGGCATCCCCATAGGGTGTTGTCGCAACGATTTGATACCCCTGCCGCTTTAGCTCCCACACGCAATCCATAGAACTACCGTAGCTGTAGACATCCACCCATTGCTGGGCGCCCATGGCAATGTTTTTATCCAGTCGTTTTGCAAATCTATCTTCTACCACGTGGATATCTTGAACCCCAAAAACCTCACAACTTCGTAATACCGCACTGGTGTTGTGCATTTGAAAAACATCTTCAATAGCCACGGTAAGAAAACGGGTGCGTTGATCCAAAATCTCCAAAAAACGCTGCTTGCGCCCTTCGCTAATAAACGTCTCCAAGTAGGATAAAAGTTCAAGGTCTACCACAGCCCGAATATAATAAAAACACTATTTTTAGGTCTATGACAAAACAAATAGTAGTCCTCACCGGGGCCGGAATAAGTGCCGAAAGTGGTATAAAGACCTTTAGGGATGCCGATGGCCTTTGGGAAGGGCACAATGTTATGGAAGTAGCATCTCCCCAAGGTTTTGCCAGAAATCCGGAATTGGTACTGGAATTTTACAACCAACGTAGAAGGCAATTGCTCCAAGTTGAACCCAATGAAGGCCATAGAGCTTTGGCGCAGCTGGAAGCCCGTTTTGACGTAGATATCATTACGCAAAATGTGGATAACCTTCATGAAAAAGCAGGGAGTTCCAATGTACTCCATCTTCACGGCGAACTTTTAAAAGTAAGGAGCACGGCGAACGAAGACCATGTCTTAAATTGGAAAAAAGATTTGGTTTTGGGTGATGAAGACGAAAATGGCCATCAATTACGCCCCCATATCGTTTGGTTCGGGGAAATGGTTCCCATGTTGGAACCCGCTATTCAAATCACTGCCAAGGCCGATATTCTGGTAATCATAGGCACCTCTATGCAAGTATATCCGGCCGCCAGCCTTAT
>JBCCZF010000415.1:0-3635 GCA_039188035.1 Bacteroidota bacterium
CATCATTTTTATTCTTGCCCTCAAGCGAGTTAAAAATGTATTGTAGTTGTATTACAAGATATTAAAGACCCGTTTGAGCAATCAAGCGGGTTTTTTAATTGAACAGTACCGTTATTCCGGCGTTGGTCGGAATCTGGATAGTAGCATATTTGTTGCGTTCGGCATCGTATTGGATATTTAACTGAATAAAAAAGGATTCCCGTCTATGCGGGAATACACATAGAGCTAATGTATGAACATACGGATCGCCATACAAAAGTCGGGAAGGCTCAACGAGGACTCCCTAAAGATTTTAAAGGACTGTGGCATTTCCATTGAAAATGGGAAGGATCAATTAAAGGCTTCGGCCCGTAATTTCCCCCTTGAGGTTTTCTACTTGAGGAACGGGGACATTCCCCAATATCTTAGGGACGGGGTGGTGGATATTGCTATAATCGGGGAAAATGTGCTTGTGGAAAAGGGAGCGGATATTTCCGTGGCGGAGAAACTGGGCTTTTCCAAATGTCGGGTTTCCCTTGCCGTTCCCAAATCCGATCTGTACGATTCTTTGGTCGACTTGGAGGGAAAACGCATAGCCACTTCCTATCCCAATACGGTTCGGAACTATTTACGGGAAAAAGGAATTACAGCCGATTTGCATATTATCAACGGTTCCGTGGAAATTGCGCCGAACATTGGCCTGGCCGATGCCATTTGTGATATTGTGTCCAGTGGGAGTACCCTGTTTAAGAATAACCTTAAAGAGGTGGAGGTTATGATTAAGAGCGAGGCCGTATTGGCCATTTCCCCTCAAATTTCCCAGGAGCGCAGGGCCATTTTGGATAAGTTGCGATTTCGTATCCGTTCGGTCTTGCAGGCCCGACAATCCAAATATGTGCTTTTAAATGCGCCCAATGACAAATTGGAAGCCATTATTGAATTGCTGCCGGGAATGCGAAGCCCCACGGTGCTGCCCTTGGCCGAGGAAGGTTGGAGTTCGGTGCATACCGTAATCCATAAAGATCGCTTTTGGGAAGTGATCGATGAATTAAAACAGGCCGGGGCCGAGGGGATTTTGGTCTGTCCCATAGAGAAGATGGTGCTTTAGAACGGATTGAATCACGGTAGTACTTATGAAGAAAATAGATAATCCGAAAAAAGAAAGTTGGGATGCCCTCTTAAGCAGACCTACCCACTCCATTGGGGATGTCGAGGAGGTAGTGGCCGAAGTATTCAAATCGGTCCAAGCCAATGGTGACGAGGCCCTACGCCAATATACCATGCGATTTGACAGGGTTTCCTTAGCTGATTTTCGGGTCTCCAAAAAGGAGGTGGACGCCGCTAGCGTTTTGGTATCCCGGGAGTTGCGGCAGGCCATCCAATTGGCAAAAGCCAATATAGAAAAATTCCACAGGGCACAGAAAACGGATAGGGTTTTTGTGGAGACCCGGCCGGGGATACAATGTTGGCAGGAAAAACGGCCCGTAGAAAAGGTAGGGCTTTATATCCCGGGGGGTACGGCCCCTTTGTTCTCTACTATCTTAATGCTGGCCGTACCCGCCCAAATTGCAGGATGCAAGGAAATTGTGTTATGTACCCCGCCCAATGAAGAGGGAAAGGTTTCCCCGGCCATTTTATTTACCGCGCAGCTGTGCGGGCTTACCCAAATCTTTAAGGTGGGAGGTATCCAAGCGGTGGCTGCATTAACTTTTGGAACTGAAAGTATTACTCGAGTTCATAAAATATTTGGGCCTGGAAACCAATATGTTACAATTGCAAAACAACTCGCTACAAAATATGGAGTCGCCATAGATATGCCTGCAGGCCCCAGTGAGTTGTTGGTAGTGGCGGATGATACGGCAAACGCGGCATTTGTAGCCTCGGATTTGCTGAGTCAGGCAGAGCATGGCCCGGACAGCCAAGTGATTTTGGTTAGTACTTCCCGAGGTCTACGGGACGCGGTCGCCCAAGAGGTGGAGCGCCAATTAGACGACTTGCCCAGAAGGGAGATCGCGGAAAAGGCCATGGACAATAGCAAATTGATCTATGTTGAGGATCATGGAACCGCATTGGACATCATTAACCAATACGGTCCGGAACATTTCATTGTCTGCACGGAAAACGAGGATTTTTACGTGGATAACATAATGCATGCCGGTTCTGTATTCATAGGGAATTACACTCCGGAAAGTATGGGCGATTACGCTTCGGGAACCAACCATACCCTGCCGACCAATGGCTATGCCAAACAATATAGCGGTGTAAATCTAGATAGTTTTTTAAAGAGTATTACGTTTCAAAAGGCAACGGAACAAGGTATTCGGAATATTGGAAGCGCCGTGGAAGTAATGGCCGCAGCGGAAGGGCTCCAGGCGCATAAAAACGCGGTTACCCTAAGGCTAAGTAGTTTGGAATAGCACCTAAGGCAAGTAATCGCCCTAAAGATTTGAATACGGAATATAAGAAAAAGTAGGCGTAGATAAAACAATGGGTTTTAACTTGAACAACATAATTCGCGAAAACCTAAAAGGGCTAAAGCCGTATTCCTCGGCTAGGGACGAATATGTCTCGGATGGTTCGAAGATGGTGTTTTTGGATGCCAATGAAAATCCTTTCAATACAGGGCTCAACCGATATCCCGATCCCCAACAGCGCGGCCTAAAAGCGGTGCTTTCGGAAAAAAAGGGGATATCCATTTCCCAAATCCTTTTAGGCAACGGTAGCGATGAGGTTCTGGATCTTATTTTTAGGGCCTTTTGCGAACCGGGAAAGGACAATATCATTACGCTTCCGCCTACCTATGGGATGTATCAGGTGCTGGCCGGGGTAAATGCCGTTACCAACAGAGAGGTATACCTAACTTCACGTTTTGAACCCGATGTGGATCGGATTTTAAAGGCTGTAGATCCAAACACAAAGCTTATTTTCCTTTGTTCCCCGAACAATCCTACGGGGAACCGTTTTGACCCAGACCTTATAGGTGAAATTCTAAGGCATTTTCAGGGGCTGGTGGTCATTGATGAAGCTTATATCGATTTTGCAGGCACAGCCGGTTGGCTTGAGCGCTTGGCCGATTATCCCAATCTTATTGTTACCCAGACCTTGTCCAAGGCCTATGGTATGGCGGGCATACGTTTGGGGATTTGTTATGCCGCTGCAGAGATTATTGCCATTCTCAACACGATTAAACCCCCATACAATGTAAATGAGTTGACTCAGCAAAGGGCTTTGCTGCGGGTCTTGGACCAAAGAGCGGTTGCGGAAGAGGTGTCTCGAATATTATCGGAGCGCAAAAAAATGATTGCGGACTTAAAAACGATTCCCTTTGTATTAAAGGTATACCCCACGGATGCCAATTTTATCTTGGCACAGGTAGATGATGCAAACCTACGTTACAATCAACTATTAAAACAAGGCATTGTGGTTCGCAATAGGAGCAAACAGCCCCTTTGCGAAAACACCTTGCGTTTTACCGTGGGTACTTCAAACGAAAATGAACAATTGATCTCTGCATTACAAAGCATATAGGTATGGAAGCAAAAGAACGGCCCGCCGCAAAAAAAAAGGTACTTTTTATTGACCGGGACGGTACCTTGATCAAGGAACCGGAAGACGAACAAATTGATGCTTTTTCCAAGCTGGATTTTTTACCCGGC
>JBCCZF010000416.1:0-3627 GCA_039188035.1 Bacteroidota bacterium
CAAGCAAGCACCAATAGAGCAAGATGGTAGTATTATAGAGGCATTGTCCAATGCGATGTTCCGTGTGGAATTGGAAAATGGACATGTGGTTACCGCCCATATCTCCGGAAAAATGCGTATGCATTACATTAAACTATTGCCCGGGGACAAGGTGAAACTGGAAATGAGCCCCTATGATCTTACCAAGGCCAGGATTACATATCGATATTAATCAGTTTGCATAGGGTAATCCAGTTTGTACAAATAAAGGAAATTAGCATACGATGAAGGTAAGAGCATCCATAAAAAAAAGAAGTGCCGAGTGTAAGATTGTCCGAAGAAAGGGACGTCTTTACGTAATCAACAAAAAGAATCCTAGATTTAAACAAAGACAAGGATAATTATGGCAAGAATTGCAGGGATAGATATTCCGAAACAAAAACGGGGCGTGATTGCCTTGACCTATATATACGGTATAGGGAAGAGTAGGGCCCAGGAAATTTTGGAAAAGGCCCAGGTAAGCGAGGACACCAAGGTTTCCGAGTGGAACGATGATGAAATTGGTCGTATTCGTGAGGCGGCATCCTCCTATACCATAGAGGGGGAACTCCGTTCAGAGACCCAATTGAATATTAAGCGTCTAATGGACATTGGATGCTATCGGGGCATACGGCATAGGGCCGGTCTGCCGTTACGGGGACAGCGGACAAAGAACAACTCCAGGACCCGAAAGGGAAAGCGGAAAACAGTAGCCAACAAGAAAAAGGCCACCAAATAGCGAATGTTGGTTTTGGAGCCGCTGTACATGGAAAATGGGAATATTTTCTTTGGCAAGGCTCAGGTAATATCCAGTAGTAAACACAGATTCAAATGGCAAAAGGAAGTACAAAGACAACTAAAAAGCGCAAGGTAATCGTAGACTCCGTTGGCGAGGCCCATGTTACCGCTTCTTTTAACAACATAATCATTTCGTTGACCAATAAAAAGGGGGATGTAATCTCTTGGTCTTCTGCCGGGAAACAAGGTTTTAGGGGCTCCAAAAAGAACACTCCCTATGCTGCCCAGGTCGCCGCGGAGGATTGCGCCAAGACCGCACATGAGGCCGGGCTAAGAAAAGTAAAGGTTTATGTAAAGGGACCGGGAAATGGCCGGGAGTCCGCGATACGTACCATTCATAACTCCGGGATCGAGGTTACGGAGATTATTGATGTTACCCCAATGCCCCATAACGGCTGCAGGCCACCAAAACGAAGAAGGGTTTAATAAGTACCAAGTACAACAAGGTTAATTAATATTTCACCGAGGTGCAATACGATTATCGAAGGATAAGCCTTAATTCATAATCGCACTTCAAACCAAACGAAAATGGCAAGATACACAGGACCTAAAAGTAAGATTGCGCGTAAGTTCGGCGAAGCGATCTTTGGAGACGACAAGTCTTTTGAAAAGAAAAATTACCCTCCGGGGCAGCACGGACAGAACAGGCGCCGCGGTAAAAAATCGGAATATGCCGTCCAATTGATGGAGAAGCAAAAGGCCAAGTATACCTATGGGATTTTGGAAAAGCAGTTTCGCAATCTTTTTGCAAAGGCCAAGCGCAAGGAAGGGGTTACTGGGGAAGTACTACTACAGTTGTGCGAGGCAAGATTGGACAATGTGGTATATCGGATGGGAATATCCACTTCGAGAAGGGGGGCCAGGCAACTGGTATCCCACAGGCATATTACGGTGAACGGGGATGTGGTAAACATACCTTCTTACTCCCTAAGGCCGGGCGATGTGGTCGGCGTACGCGAAAAATCAAAATCATTACAGGCCATTGGGGATGCCTTGGGCGCCAATAGCAGCGTCTATGAATGGATTACCTGGAACTCGGAAAAAAAGGAAGGGACTTTTGTAAGTGTCCCGGAGCGTTTGCAGATTCCGGAGAACATCAAGGAACAATTAATCGTCGAGTTATACTCTAAATAAACAACACTGATCCACATGGCAT
Source organism: Bacteroidota bacterium (assembly GCA_039188035.1). Lineage (GTDB taxonomy): Bacteria > Bacteroidota > Bacteroidia > Flavobacteriales > Flavobacteriaceae > Ulvibacterium. The sequence continues at coordinate 1,973 of JBCCZF010000416.1, forward strand.
TATTTAATTTTCAGAGACCCGATAAAGTAATAATGATCGATTCCTCGGACTTCGAGGGAAAATTCGAGTTTCGTCCTTTGGAGCCCGGTTATGGATTAACCGTTGGAAATGCATTGAGAAGGGTATTGCTTTCTTCCTTGGAAGGTCATGCCATTACTTCGGTGCGGATCGATAAGGTAGAACATGAGTTTTCCGTGATACCGGGTGTTGTTGAGGATGTAACGGAAATCATCCTAAACCTCAAACAGGTTCGCTTCAAAAAGCAGATAGAAGATTCCGAAGCGGAGACTGTTTCCATTTCGGTAAGCGGAAAAGACCAAATGACCGCTGGCGATTTTCAGAAGTTTATCTCTGGATACCAAGTGTTGAATCCAGATTTGGTCATCTGTAATATGGATGCCAAGGTAAGCATCAATATGGAAATTACCATTGATAAGGGTAGGGGTTACGTACCTGCGGAAGAGAACAAGAAGTCCGGCACCCCGTTAGGAACCATTGCAGTGGATTCCATTTTTACCCCGATCAAAAATGTGAAGTACAGCATAGAAAACTTCCGTGTAGAGCAAAAAACGGATTATGAAAAGTTGGTCTTCGAGATTGTTACCGATGGTTCCATTCATCCCAAGGATGCCTTGACCGAGGGAGCCAAAGTACTTATCCACCACTTTATGCTGTTCTCTGATGAGCGTATTACCTTGGAGGCCGATGAAATTGCCCAAACAGAGACCTATGATGAGGAATCTTTGCACATGCGGCAGTTGCTCAAGACCAAATTGGTGGACATGGATTTGTCCGTACGCGCCCTTAACTGTTTAAAAGCTGCGGAAGTGGATACTTTAGGGGATTTGGTCTCCTTCAATAAAAACGATTTAATGAAGTTCAGGAATTTTGGTAAAAAATCCTTGACCGAGTTGGAGGAACTTGTAATTAACAAGGGCCTTAGCTTTGGGATGGACCTATCCAAATATAAGCTGGACAAGGATTAGGGATTAACAATCATATTTTGCTCTCCAAATCCCGATAGCAATCGGGGTTAGGATTTGGTAGCAAGATGATAAATTACAGAAAATGAGACACGGGAAGAAGTTCAATCACCTGGGAAGAAAGACGGCCCATAGAAAGGCCATGTTGGCCAATATGGCCTGTTCCCTAATTGAGCACAAAAGGATAAATACCACAGTGGCGAAAGCCAAGGCCCTAAAGCAGTTTGTGGAGCCTTTGATTACCAAATCCAAGGCGGAGAACAACCAGACGGTGGAAAAAGGTACGCACAATAGGCGTATTGTTTTTAAGAACCTAAGGAATAAGTATGCGGTAACCGAGCTTTTTGGAATCGTTTCCGAAAAAGTGGGCGATAGACCAGGAGGATATACGCGTATCATAAAAATGGGGAACCGTTTAGGGGACAATGCGGATATGGCCATGATAGAACTTGTGGATTTTAACGAGCTCTACAATGCCGGTAAACCCAAAAAGAAATCCACACGAAGAAGTAGAAGGGGTCGTGGGGGCGGCAAAGCAGAAGCTCCTGTGGCGGTACCTGTGGAAGAAAATGCCGAGGCTATGGCAGCGGCAGCGGTTAATACCGATGATTCCGAGGAATGAGAAAGTTAATATGTTTTAATATTTTAAAAAAGGATGGACTTTTTAGTCCA
>JBCCZF010000417.1:0-3618 GCA_039188035.1 Bacteroidota bacterium
ACTTTCTACCGTTCTATCCAAATCGGAATTACTAAGGGCATCGTTTAAAAAGTAGCTTTCAAAGGCGGAAGGCGGTAAATAAATGCCTTGATTCAGCATGCCATGACAGTATCTTTTGAAGGTGTCGTTATTGCCTTTGGCCGAAGAGGCAAAGTCCACCACCGGATCTTCACAAAAGTGTACGGAGACCATACTGCCAAAACGGTTGATTTGATGGGGCACCCCTTTTTCCGTCAATACGGTTGCAATACCTTGGTGAAGCAACGCTGTTTTTTTGGCCAGACTGTCAAAGACTTCTGGGTGTTGGTCAATTTCGGTAAGCATAGCCAATCCCGCACTCATCGCTAAGGGATTGCCACTTAAGGTTCCCGCTTGATACACCGGTCCATCCGGTGCCAAATGTGCCATGATTTCCGAACGCGCGGCAAAGGCCCCTACGGGAAGCCCTCCCCCAATCACCTTTCCGAACATGACCATATCGGCATCAACGCCCAAAGCTTCTTGGGCACCCCCCCTTGCCAATCGAAACCCGGTCATGACCTCATCGAACAACAACAGAATCCCTTCTTGGGTACAGAGCTCACGAAGTCCTTTGACAAATTCGTCCTTAGGAATAATACAGCCCATATTTCCCGCCACGGGTTCCAAAATGATAGCAGCGATTTCCCCTTGATTGGCCTTGACCAAGGCCTTTACCCCTTCCAAATCATTGTAGTTGGCCAACAAGGTGTCTTTAGCGGTACCTAAGGTCACCCCGGGACTATTGGGACTCCCAAAGGTCACGGCACCACTGCCGGCTTGGATCAAAAAGGCATCGGAATGACCATGATAGCAGCCCGCAAACTTGATGATCTTGTCCTTCCCGGTATAGCCACGTGCCAATCGAACAGCACTCATACAGGCTTCGGTACCGGAATTTACAAAGCGGATCTTGTCGATATTGGGCACCATGGAGACGGCCAACTTGGCCAGCTCCGTTTCAATTTCGGTAGGAATACCAAATGAGGTTCCCTTTTTCGCCTTTTCAATGACCGCTTGAAGCACCGGTTCATGGGCATGGCCAAAGAGCAAGGGGCCCCAGGAGGAGATATAATCGATATATTGGTGACCGTCTTCATCATACAAATAGGCACCCTTGGCCGCTTTCACAAATATGGGCTCCCCACCCACCGCTTTAAAAGCACGAACGGGAGAGTTGACACCGCCTGGGATATACTTTTTGGCCTCGGCAAAGAGAGCACTGCTTCGTTGGTATCTCATAAAATCATTTTATGTCAGTTCGAGCGCAGTCGAGAACATTTTTGACGCTCCTTGGGAAGCATCTCGACTGCGCTCGATGTGACATTTTTACTTCGTCTTTATCTTGCGGAGGTTCAATACCTGTCCAATGGCCAAATTGGTACTCGCCAAATTGTTCAATCGCATAATTTCTTCCACGGGAACGGCGTACTTTTTTGAAATGGCGTAGAGCGTATCCCCCTTTACCACCACATGTGTAAACACATCATAACGCTTGGGTTGGCGAACCGTTTCCAATCCTCCATCCACCACTTCCTCATCATATTGGTCCAAGTCATAGCGATCGATCAATGCAATCAATTTTTGGGGATACTTTTTATCGGTAGCATACCCAGCCTTTTTTAGGCCATAGGCCCATTTTTTGTAGTCGTCCCTTCGGTAATTGAACAAGAACCGGTATCGGCTTCGAGAAGCAAGAAAAATACTGTGGTCCCGAAACGAGAACATGGGGTGGTTGTATTTTCTAAAACATTCGCCTTTGGCATCATCATCATGGAAGTCATAATCGCCTTGCCAACCCGTATGGCACTTGATACCGAAGTGATTGTTCGTTTTTTGTGTCAGTTGCCCCCTTCCTGAGCCGCTTTCCAAAATACCCTGTGCCAAGGTGATGCTCGCGGGAATGCCAAAGGCCCGCATTTCGTATTGGGCGATCTGTGCAAACTCATTAATATATTCCCGAGTGTCCGTAATGGGAAATTTCTTAAAATAACCGGGGTCCGCAGGCAGTGGATACAGTTTCGATTTGTCAAATTTGGTCGTCTCAATTCCAGAATTGGGTTGGTACACCCCCTTTTTTTGGGGCTGGGTCTTTACGGTATGGGCCGACCTTTTCTTTGCCCCACAACCTACAAGCATTAGCAATAAAACAAGTCCTAAAAAACGCGTGATCATAAATCGATTAATGGTAAGTTCCTATTTTTCAATACACGGTTCATGCCAAATATACCTTGTAACCCCCCTGTATGGATGGCCAAAATTCGGGTATTTGCCTTCATCTTTCCTTTTTTTACCATATCCAGAATGCCAAATACCATCTTTCCGGTGTAAATGGGATCCAAAGGGATACCCGTGTGTTTTTTGAAATCATTGATGAATTCCACCAGTGCTACGTTTACTTTGGCATATCCCCCAAAATGGTAGTCGGCAACCATCTCCCAATTGGATTTGTTTGCGAATTTACGAATGTCTTTTTTTAGGAAATCCCCTTTAAGTGCAGAAAAGCCCAAAACCTGCTGATGCGACCTTGATGCATTGATAAGTCCGGCTAGGGTTCCCCCTGTCCCCGTAGCGGCAGCGATAACATCAAATTCTGCATCAGCATCCGTGAGTATTTCTTCACAGCCCTTTATGGCTAGGGCATTGGTTCCCCCCTCGGGTAAGAGATAAAAGGGTCCAAATTTTTCCCGAAATCCCTTTAAAAAAGCTGCCCCATCTTTATTGCGATAGCTATTCCGGTCCAAAAAATGGAAGTGCATGCCATGTGCTGCAGCCAACTTTAAGGTAGGATTTTGCTCCCAGGTATGCTCCAATTCATCGCCACGGATAACGCCAATGGTTCTAAAACCCCCTTCCTTTCCCACACAAGCAGTCGCTGCAATGTGATTGGAGAAAGCCCCACCAAAGGTCAGTAAGGTCGTATAACATAAGCGCTTTGCCTCAAGAATAGGATACTTTAGTTTGCGATATTTATTCCCAGAGATTATTGGATGTATTTCATCTTCACGCTTTATTGTAAGTGAAACACCATTCGTTTCCAAGATAGGCAATCGTACTTCTTGGTTACGCGTTCTCAAAGGTTAGGGACGAAAAATAAAATTTAAAAAACCGTAGGGTTTTCTTCTATCAGGATATCCTAGGTCCTTTTCATGGGCATAGGCCTCCCGTTCAAAACTAATGTTTTGATACGCCCTGTAGCTATCCATATACAGGACGGTGCGGACCAACCATTCTCCAATATACCATAGATAGAAGGGGATAACCAGCAATTCCAATTGCTGTCTTAAGTGGATTTTTTCATGGTTGATCAATATGGAATCCTCTTTGTACGCCGAATCCTTAACAAAAATAAAAGGCCAAAGGGTGAGCCCCACATAGTTCTTTCGAAAGAAATGTTTAAAAACCAATATCATACTTCAGTTCTTTTTGAAGCTGTTTTGATGGTGGGGTTAACAAATATACTTCTTTCTACTATGGAAAATAGTCATGGGCGATTAAACACCTATTTTTTGGATAAAAACCTAATAACTCCTTAAAATCCTTTAAAAACTAAGGTTTCAGATGTAATTTTGAGAGAAGCAAGCGTAGCGCGGTATGAAT
>JBCCZF010000418.1:0-3600 GCA_039188035.1 Bacteroidota bacterium
AAATACTTAAAGAAAAGTGGTCTTTATGTCTCCAACTACCGCATTAGTGCCTCCACTTCCCATTTTCAGGTCAATTCCCGGTTTGCCTCCGTAACGCCTTCCATAAGTTTTGGATGGCGTCCTGCCGACCTCATTTCCAACAAACGGCAGTTCCTGACCTTCCGCTATGTGAATATTTTTCGGAATTTTGATGAAAGCGTTGAGGATTTGAGCAACGATCCCGATAATCCCGATTATAGCGTTTTCAATGCCCGCTTTAGCCATAGTAACAATGGGATCATCGATTTTGACTCCTGGTCCGCAGACTTCCAACAGGCCAGTAACTTTACCAAACTAGTGCTCGAATTTGAATACCGGAAACTGTTCGACAACAATACCCAGTTTAATGTCCGCTTTTTTGGGGGTGCTTTTTTACGCAACCGACTGGAAGAGGGAAACCGATTTTTCGATTTTGCCTTGGACAGGCCTACGGACTATCTTTTTGATTACAATTATCTGGGGCGTTCCGAGGACACTGGAATCTACAGTCAGCAAATCATCATCGCCGAGGGCGGATTTAAGTCCTTTTTGGATGAGCGTTACCGATTTGCCAATCAATGGCTCACTACCATGAATACTAGTGTTAATCTATGGCGATGGATAGAGGCCTATGGGGACTTGGGACTGGTAAAAAATAGAGGCCAACGGGCCAAGTTTGTATACGATTCCGGGATACGATTAAACCTGGTAACGGATTTCTTTGAATTGTATTTTCCCGTGTATTCCAACAACGGATGGGAAATTACACAACCGGACTATGAGGAACGGATACGTTTTATCATTACTATTAGCCCTAGAACGCTGACCGGCCTCTTTACCCGGAAGTGGTTCTAGAGCAATCGGTGAACGTAAAAGGAGTACCCCTATGTCCTGCCCTCTGCCCGGCAACCTATTTAGATTTATTCAGCATAGGGTTTGTACGTACATCAAGAAAGTATGGAAATCAGCATGGGCCAGGTGAAATATTCTTAGAAATGGCGGGGTATGCCTTGGGATGTATAGGGAATGGTCAAAAAAATAGTGCTCTTATTGATAATAATGTAATTAATAGACTTCTTTAAAGTTGTAAAAAAAAGACCCATTGGGTATTTTTGCAAAAAACAAATACATGGATCTTTCTCCAAAAACGAGTAACGATATTTCCTTCCAAGATTTTAGGTCACAGATTATGCAGGACTATGAAATTGCTGTTTTGAGCAGGGAATGCAGTGTTATGGGGAGAAAGGAAGTGCTCACGGGCAAAGCCAAGTTTGGTATTTTTAGTGATGGCAAGGAACTGCCCCAGTTGGCTATGGCACGTTCCTTTAAAAACGGGGATTTTAGAAGTGGATACTACAGGGACCAGACTTTTGTGATGGCCTTGGGCCTTTTGGGCCCCAAGGAATTGTTCCATGGACTCTATGCCACGACTGATATTACTATGGAACCTATGAGTGGTGGTAGGCAAATGGTAGGCCATTACATGACCCCTAACGTGGATGCCCAAGGAAATTGGAAGGACCTGACCCAGCAAAAAAACAACAGTGCCGATATTTCCTGTACGGCCGGGCAAATGCCCAGATTGCTGGGATTGGCCCAGGCCTCTAAAATGTATCGGCATTTAGATGGCCTGGATGCCTCTAAATTTTCCAATAATGGGAATGAGGTGGCTTGGGGGACCATTGGCAATGCAAGTACCAGTGAAGGGATGTTTCTGGAAACGGTGAATGCCGGTGGGGTGCTGCAGGTACCCATGGTCATTAGCATTTGGGACGATGAATACGGGATATCGGTTCCGGCCAAGTACCATACGACCAAGGAGGATATCTCCAAAATGCTGATTGGTTTTAAGCGGGATGATCGGCATAAAGGGTATGAACTTATCAAGGTACAAGGCTGGGACTATACAGCGTTGATGCACGCTTACGAAAACGCATCGGATATTGCCCGTGAAGAACATGTACCCGTAATCATCCATGTTACGGAATTGACCCAGCCCCAGGGCCATTCTACTTCCGGTTCCCATGAACGCTACAAAAGTGAGGAACGACTGGAATGGGAAAGGGAGAACGATTGTAATAAAAGATTCCGGGAGTGGATCTTGGAGTCCGGTATCGCGGAAGAAGCGGAACTTCTTCTTTTGGAAAAAGAGGCGAAGAAGACGGTTCGAAATGCCAAAAAAGAGGCCTGGGCCGAATATCTGAAACCCCATAAGGAGCAGAAACGAACTTTGGTCGGACTGTTGGACAAGGTGGCACAAAATAGTAGAAATAATAACTTTTTGGCCAAGATCAAAAACGACCTTATTGCCATAGAGGAACCCATAAAGCGGGATTTGGCCAAAAATGCGCGCAAGGCCTTACGTTACGTTTTAGGCGATCTAAGTCCGGAAAAGCAAGCCTTAGTGTCCTGGGTAGACCAGTTTTTGAAGGATACCCAACCCAAATATAGTTCCCATCTCTACAGTGAAACACCCAAAAGGGCCACTGAAGTGGCGGAGGTAAAACCCACCTACGCGTCCAACCCGCAGCATGTGGATGGGCGGGTGGTACTTAGGGATAATTTTGACCGCTTGTTCGCCAAATACCCCGAAGCTTTGGTCTTTGGCGAGGATAGTGGAAAAATAGGTGATGTAAACCAAGGGCTGGAAGGGCTTCAAGATACATATGGTGAACTCCGTGTTTCCGATACGGGGATTCGTGAAACCACCATTATAGGTCAAGGTCTTGGAATGGCCCTAAGGGGACTGCGTCCTATTGCGGAAATTCAATACCTGGACTACATCTTCTATGCCATGCCTACCTTAACGGATGATTTGGCCAGCCTGCTGTACCGTACCAGTGGAAATCAAAGGGCACCCTTGATCGTTAGGACACGGGGACACCGTTTGGAAGGGATTTGGCATTCCGGTTCCCCTATGGGAGGCTTGATCCATGTTTTGCGTGGGATGTATATTCTCGCTCCCCGAAATATGACCCAGGCAGCGGGATTTTACAATACACTTATGAAAAGTGACGAGCCCGCATTGGTCATAGAAAGTCTTAATGGGTATCGCCTTAAGGAGCCTATGCCCAGCAATCTTGGCGAGTTCTGCATCCCGGTGAGCAAAATAGAGGTCCTTAAGGAAGGTACGGACATTACTATAGTATCCTATGGATCCACCTTGCGTATTGTACAGCAGGCGGCCAGGGAACTTCAAGAAGTGGGTATTGATGCCGAAGTTATCGATGCCCAAACCTTGTTGCCTTTTGACAGGACTCATGAAACGGTCAAAAGTGTGGAAAAAACAAATCGACTATTGGTCGTGGACGAGGATGTTCCTGGCGGTTGTTCCGCTTACCTCCTTCAAGAAATTTTGGAGAAACAAGGGGGTTATGCCCATTTGGACAGTGCTCCCCAAACGCTTTCTGCCAAAGCCCATAGACCTGCCTATGGATCGGATGGCGATTACTTTTCCAAACCCAATACCGAAGATGTTTTTGAAAAGGTATATGGGATTATGCATGAGGCAAATCCCAATCATTATCCCAAATTGCGATAAATCTATTTGAGTTCATCGTAAATGTGCAGAAAAAGAACGAC
>JBCCZF010000419.1:0-3596 GCA_039188035.1 Bacteroidota bacterium
CAAATGAATGCCCGCTTTAAAGGTGGGCACCACACCATATCTTTTGCTGTATTTTTCACTTTTTGAAGCCAAGGCCTGCTGCATGGCAAAAAAACAGTCGATACTATTGGTATTTTTTTTATTGGGTTTCAACTTCCAGGTGACGACCACTTCATCCCCTACATATTGATAGATTTCGCCTCCATAGGTCACAATAGCATCAGATAGGTCGGAATAATACTCCCGTAATAGTTGAAAGTAGGCAGTGTGTCCCAATTGCTCAGCAATGGTAGTAGAGGATTTCATATCCAGAAATAGGAACACCCGTTCTTCTTCCTTGGGTTGGTGGTATTTGCCCGTAAAGAAATTCAACAATACATTTTGCCCCACATTGTCAGCAATTTCCGAATAGAACAGGCAGGTGACAACAGCTATGGTAAAATACAGCATAATACTCCATAGCGCAAAGGCGGAGATAAAATTTAGAACATCATCCCAAACCACAGCAGAAAATGGACTTGCATTAAAATAAAAAGCCGCACTCGTCACGGATATGATGGTGATGGCCGCAAAAATGATAAAGAAATAAATTAGGGTTTTGATGATGATTTTCTTTCCAAAACCACTCTTAGTAAAGACCTTACTTAAAAACCCAACTTCAAACATTCCTATCAAAAGCCCTAGAACAAAGGATATTAACGCAGGGACAATCGCATTAAACGTATACACATTTCCTGTGGAAGGATAAATAGGATGGTTCCCCAATATGCCTTTCTCAATGAAACTATACACCACTGTAAACAAACAAGAAATGATGCCAAAAGGAAGGATTTTTAAAAGGGATCTTTTGGATTTAGGTGACAGCATTGGGTTTTTTGTGAAACTAGGGATAAATGCCGAAAGATAAAAGACGGCCTATCCACCTTAATCTTAGAACAGGTTTTAACGTTGACCCATGCCTGAGGTAAAGCGTTGCCATATTACTCCCTTACCATTTGTCCCAACAACTGGGCTGTTTCTGTTGTGGCTTTATCCGCATCTTCAATGATAGCGCTCAATTGTAGAAAGTTATGGGTCAATGAGGCATAATTATAGTAGGTAACGGCAACACTGTCCGCCTTTAGTTTGTCGGCAAATCTTTTCCCAGAATCCCGAAGGATGTCAAAACCAGCCGTAACCACTATGGTGGGGGGCATATTGGACAAATCCCTGGATTGTACCGGCGCCATATAGTCATCGGGGTTTGCCGTTTCTAGACTTTGGTCAGGAAATACTAGGGTCAATAAATATTCAAAAAAATTGGCGTCCAAGCCATAGCCCTTACCAAACAATGTATAGGAGGGGTCATTAATGGGTAAGCCTGTGGCAGGATAATAGAGCAATAGCGCCGTTGGGGGTGATTTCATTTGGTCCAATTGCCTTTGGGCAACGTTAATGGCTACCAATCCTCCTCCGCTATCCCCTCCAAAAGCAATGTTTTTCGGATTGCCGCCGTACTTTTTCACATTGTTTTTAGCCCATAGAAATACGTCTTCGCCATCATCACTGGCAGAAGGGTAAGGATGCTCAGGGGCCAAACGATAGTCCACAGAGATGACCATAACATTCGCTTCGTTGGCAATATGCTGAACGACACGGTCCATGGCTTTCACACTTCCAAACAGCAGCCCTCCTCCATGGGCATAGACTAAAACCGGTAGGTTTTCCTTTTGGTCGGTATCGTCCTTGGGAACGTAGAGACGAATAGGGATGTCTAGACCATGACGACCAAGAACCTCCAAATCAAAAGTCACTTTCATAGGAGGTGATATTTTTGAATAGAGATTCCATTCCCTATCCACCATATGACGGGCATATTTGCGTCCTAAAGGGGTGGAGAATATGAGCTTCATCATCTTGAGATTTTCATCCGAGTCGCCCGCCTGTTCAAAAATGTATTGGAATTTTGGGTCCAATTGTTGTCCGTCCAATACAATCCTTGGCCCCTTTAAATTGTTCAAGAACCACGATTCGGGTTGCTTGTAAAATTCAAGTTGTGCCAACTCGTCTTCCGTGGCCTTAAAGGGCTTTGATTTTTGATGGTTGAGCCATAAGTTGAATGCGAATACCACCACCAGGATCATGCCCATGAGAAGGGCAATTGCTAGCCCTATTTTTTTGCGTAAACTCATCCCTTCTTTTTGAAACTTGTTTTATGCTGCCCAGTTATGTCATTTTGGGTCGATTGGTCTTTGATATGGGTGCCTACGCCATATATAACAAAAGTACGTCATAGGGGATTCCGTATAAGCTGTTATTTTGATAAAAATGGTATTTCGCCAAGGGAGGAATCCAAAAAAGGAGTGTTCTGAGAAGATTTCTCACGCTCCCTCTTTCGTCGGTTGTCCGAAATGATAGATGAGTTGCCTAAACCCTACCCAGGTTCGGCCTCGGAGCCACTTTCCAATTTTAGCAGTCCCCGAAAGGCATCGTCCACCGTATTGCCCTCATAGAGCACTTTATAGACTTCTTCCGAAATAGGCATATGTACATTGTAGTCCTTGGCCAGTTCCATCACTACCTTGGCGGTCTTTACCCCTTCGGCCACCTCGGACATCTCTTCGATGATCTCTTCCAGTTTTTTCCCTTTTCCCAGTTGAAAGCCCACATGGCGGTTTCGACTCTTGGTACTGCTACAGGTAGCTACCAAATCCCCCATGCCTGCCAATCCCGCAAAGGTCCGTCGTCTTCCGCCCATGGCGGTGCCCAAACGGGTCAGTTCCGAAAGCCCCCTGGTAATTACGGCGGCCCGGGTATTATCCCCAGCGTTGGCTCCGTCCCCCATTCCTGTAGCGATGGCCATGATATTCTTTAGTGCGCCCCCCAACTCACAACCAATGACATCAGTATTTGTATACACACGAAAAAGTCCCGAGTTAAATACCCCTTGTAAGCGTTTAGCAATGACCTTATCCACCATGGCGATTACGGCCGCTGCCGCTTGACCGTTGTGGATTTCTTTGGCCAGATTGGGTCCTGTCAATACCCCAGTCGGATGGCCGGGCAAGGTTTCGGCAATCACCTCCGTCATGCGTTTTTTGGTTCCCATTTCGAGGCCTTTGGATAAGCTTACAATGGGAATCCAAGGGCGGATATGGGGCTTTGCGGTCTCCAACACCTTCCTGAAATTCTGGGAGGGGATGCCCATAACCAATAGGTCGGCATTTTTAACGGTTTCCTCAATGGAATGCGATGCTTTTAAATTCCGGTTCAATAAGGCCCCGGGCAGGTATTTTGAATTGGTGCGATGCTCGTTGATTTCCTTGACGGTTTCCTCATTTCGGGCCCAAAGGACGGTATTGGCGTTTCTTGCGGTAAGGGAAGCTACTGTAGTGCCCCAAGAGCCGCCACCTAACAAACCTACGTTTAAAGACATGTTTCGCTATTTTGGTTGGGGCCGCCGAATATTGATGACCCAATTAGTTGTTCAGTTCTGCAACGAAAAGGTTCCGTACCTCTTCGATGTTTTGGTTTAAATCCTTCTTTTTCCAAAGCGCTGTGTCTACGGGATCCAATACGACCACTTCAATATGGGTAGGGCGTAGGAGCACCGTGCCCTTTTTTACGGCCTGGTAGGC
>JBCCZF010000420.1:0-3595 GCA_039188035.1 Bacteroidota bacterium
AACGGATGCAGGGCTGGATCGTATGTTGCCGCCTATTGAGCCGCCCGACACGGACGTAATCATCAAACAGAAGAATATCTTTCAGGTAAACATCAACAAAAATGGTCAACTTCTGGCGGATGAAGAACTTATAGAGTTAAAAGACCTTAGGGAAAAGGCTATGGCCTTTTTGGACAATGGGGGAGATGGTACTTGCAGCTACTGCAAAGGCTTAAAGGATCCGGAATCCTCCGATAACCCCGCTAAGGCCATTATATCCTTAAAGAACGATAGGGAAACACAGTATGGCATTTATATCACCGTTCAGAATGAGTTGGTAGGTGCCTATAACGAACTTCGGAATCGCGAGTCCAATCGTCTCTTCGGTAGGGATTTTACGGAAATGGAAGCAGAATACCTAAACCCTGAAACATCGTCCAGCCTTAAGGATGACCTTAAGGAAAAGGTAAAGCAAATCCAGGATTTGTTCCCACAAAAACTTTCTGAGGCCGAAACCTCCACAGGAGGTTGATACATTGATCAAGCTTAAAAAGTAACGATATGTCAAAATTTGCAAAGAAAAAAGATGGGGATGTCCCTGCGGTATCCACCGCTTCCCTCCCGGATATTGTATTTATGCTTCTCTTCTTCTTTATGACGGTTACCGTTATGAAGGATAGTTCCCTAAAGGTGGAAAACGTACTTCCGAATGCTAGCGAGACCAAGAAACTGGAAAAGAAGGATCGTGTTATCTATTTTTTTTTAGGAAAACCGACTGCCCAATACGAATAGGTATTTGGAACGGAGCCCAAGATTCAACTTAATGATAAGTTTGCTTCACCCTCCGAGGTTGGGGATTACATTTTGCAAGAGCGTGCAAAAAAGGCCCAGGAACTGCAAAACGTATTGACCACGGCCTTAAAAGTGGATAAGAATGCGAATATGGGACTCATCTCGGACATCAAGCAAGAGTTGCGAAAGGTAAATGCACTTAAGGTGAACTATACCACCTATGAGGGCGATGCCTTTAACAATGTAGAGTAGAGGTTAGTTAGGAAAGCGTTGTTAAGATATAATAAAACGCCCTACCATAAAATGGTGGGGCGTTTTTTTTGGACGCATTTTTGAAATGGGGATTGGGTGGCATTTTGTGTTTTAGTCCACAGCGGTTAACATATTTCTGGGGATTGAACGTATGAATTAGGCCTAGCGTTTGCCATTTATTTGCCTAAATTTATTGCCGAATGGATAAAGGATTATCGCTTGCACTTACGTCATTTGAATATGTGCCAAACCATGGGATTATGTCAATAGCACTACAAAACACCTTCGTACGCCTCAGCTTTTTTTGGGCTATGACTTGTTGCCTTGCTTCGGGATTTTCCCAGACTCAACAGGATTCCGTCCCATGGAATAGCAAATATGTGGAGGATCAATTTTATATGGGCCTCACCTATAATTTTTTGTTGAATCGACCGGATCAGGTAAGTCAGAGAAACCTGTCTTATGGGCTACAAGGAGGTTTTATAAAGGATATTCCCCTAAATCGGGATAGGACGGTTGCCTTGGGTATGGGCGTTGGATACGCCGTTAATTCCTACTACTCCAATTTAAGGGCAACGGAATCGGGTAGCGGAATAACCTATGATATCCCCAACGAGACCGATGTTTTTCGGCGAAGCAAGTTGGAGACCCATCTCGTGGAAGTCCCGTTGGAATTGCGATGGCGTAATTCTACGGTTTCTAGTTATAAGTTTTGGCGGGTATATGCGGGTTTGCGGTTGGGCTACGTGTTCAGCGGGAGATCCAAATTCGTGACCGAGCAGGAGACGGTTTCCTTTCAAAATTCGGATATCCGCGAGTTTCAGTATGGGCTTACCTTTAATTTTGGGTACAATACCTTTAATCTCCATTTCTACTACGCGTTGAACCCGCTATTAAATGATCAAGCGGTGCTCCACGATTCGGGCATTGCCTTGCGTCCTTTACGCGTGGGCCTTATCTTCTATATTCTTTAGGCGGGATTCCGGTACCTGACCAGTAACGATACGTAATTTCCACCCTGACCCTTTCTAACTAAGGTGTTTTAGGGTCTATGGCATAACTATTGTGGTCTTCAATGTAGGGCCGGTGCATGGTAAGCTTCCCCAAAACCTACCTACCCGCCACGGCCAACCGGGAGTTTCGTAAACCCTTAAACCATAATATCATGTCAAAAAGAGTAGAAGTACCCAAGGTAAATGCTGGATCCATGGCGGACATTGCGTTTCTTTTATTGATTTTTTTTCTGGTCACTACAAGTATAGAGACCGATATGGGAATAGATCGTAATCTTCCACACCCAAACGAAGAAACGGAAGGTGAAGTACAGGAAAGAAATCTCCTGGATGTACGTTTGGATGGAAATGACCAATTGTTGGTTGATGAAGATTTGGTGTCCGTCGAAGAGCTTCGAGAACTTGCTGTGGCCTTTTTGGACAATGGGGGCGCTCTCAAGGGTTCCAATGGGTTTTGCGATTATTGTAAAGGTTCCCGTAGCCAGGATTCCTCGGATAACCCGGACGAAGCCATTATTTCCCTTAGCTGCCAAAGGGAGACCGGGTATGCCGCCTATATTGCGGTGCAGAATGAGCTGGTAGGGGCGTACAATCAACTGCGGAACCGGGAGTCCCAACGCCTTTTTAAGGAAGATTATACCGCAATGGTCGCGGAGCACGAACATCCGGGAACTCCCTTGGTGGAGAAGGAACGTCTTAAGAAGCGAATTGGGCGCATCTGGGAAATGTACCCCATGAAGATAGCTGAGGTGAAGGTTGAATAACCCCGCCAACCCCGGAATGCCAATAAAGTTACAACCAGAAACGTACCAGTAAAATTTGGGATATCACCCCTATACAGAACCCAATAAACAGTTCTGCCTTGCTATGTGCCCTTAAGTATAGCCTGGAAGTAGCTACCAGACCCGTGAGCAAGATAAGGATGCTCAAGGCTATGGTGATGTTTATTTCAAAATGAATGCTCAGTGCGGTAAGGTACATAAAAAGACCTCCCATGGCCATAAGGTGAAGGCTGGCCTTGACTTTAAGGAAAAGTAAAAAAAGAGCTGCCCCGGCAGCGATGGTAAGGCCTAGGAAATAATAATGGATTTCCAGGATGTAGTTGTCCGGCACTACCTCCACAACAATCATGAGCAATAGGGCTATATGGATCAAGAGGGGATACTTGCGCTCGTGGAGGGTGGGCATGAACATGGATTTTACCGCTCCAACGTTCCTTAGGATTAGATAGGCCACAATGGGAATAATTACCGTTAGGATAAAGATGGGAAGAACGTTACCGCTTTGCAGCTCCAAGGGACTGTATTTGGGGGTAATGATAAAGTAGGCCAAGGTTCCCGCCATGGGCATGAACAAGGGATGAAAGATATAGGATACCGCCCTAAGAAAGCTCCCCATCAGATTTGTTTTCGCAAGCGGGCCACGGGGATGCCCAATTGTTCCCTGTATTTTGCAACGGTTCTTCGGGCAATGGGATATCCTTTGTCTTTGAGGATTTTTGCCAATTTATCATCCGTAAGCGGTTTTCGTTTTTCCTCATTTTGGATAACCGTCTCCAG
>JBCCZF010000421.1:0-3594 GCA_039188035.1 Bacteroidota bacterium
ATTTTTTTAAAGCATGATGGACTTAAGCAGGACACTACACTTATAAATCATGAACGCATTCATTTGAGGCAACAGTTGGAGTTGTTGATCCTTCCATTTTATATTCTCTATATTTTGGAATGGCTCTTTAGAACCGTACTCTATTTGGACAGTTATAAGGCCTATCAGAACCTGAGTTTTGAACGTGAGGCTTATGCCAACGAACATGATCCCCACTACCTGAGCCGGCGTACCCCCTTTCGTTTTATGCGGTATCTCCTGCACTCCTAGGCGGTTGTTGTGCATTCCAAGAACCAGGAAATACGATTGCCGCTCCTATCTGAAAAGGGGATTACGATTCATATAAAACGGGAAGACCGTATACATCCCCTAATTTCCGGGAACAAATACAGAAAGCTAAAATACAACCTGGCCGCAGTAAAGGAAAGCAATATCAAGACCTTGCTTACCTATGGAGGGGCCTATTCCAACCATATTGCTGCAGTGGCCTTTGCGGGTAAAAAGGAAGGATTGGAGACCATTGGGGTCGTCCGAGGGGAGGAACTACAGGACAAATGGCAAGATAACCCCACCCTTACTCTGGCCAATGCACATGGCATGCACTTCATCTTTGTTTCGCGGGAAAAGTATCGGAACAAGATGGACCGCGGGTTCCAAAAGGAATTAATGGCCCGGTTTGGCCCGTTTTATTCCCTTCCTGAAGGGGGTACCAATACCTTGGCCGTTACGGGATGCGAAGAGATTCTGACCCCGGAGGATGCCCGTTTTAATGTTATCGGTTGTTCTGTGGGAACGGGGGGTACCTTGGCCGGATTGATCAACGCTTCCAGGGGACATCAACATATTCTTGGTTTTCCCGCAGTTAAGGGCGATTTTTTACAGGAAGATATTCGTAAATTTGCCCCAAGGGGCAATTGGAGCCTACAGACCGCATATACTTTTGGAGGTTATGCCAAGGTTCCGGACGCCCTAATTGAATTCATCAACGTTTTTTATCAAAATACGGGAATCCCATTGGATCCCATTTATACCGGTAAAATGATGTTCGGTATATTGGAAATGGTACGTAACAACCGATTTAAAGCGAATACGAGAATTTTAGCCATACATACCGGTGGGCTGCAGGGAATTGAGGGCATGAACCAAAAGCTGACCCGGCAAGGAAGGCCGCCCATACGATTTAAAGGCAAAATCTAAGGAACAAATAGTATCTATGATTAAAAAAGGATTCTGGATGGTGGCCTTGGGCGTGTTCCTAATAGGTTGCAAGACCAAAAAAACAGTTTCGCGAAATACTAAAAACAACACATCCACCTCGGTCGCCAAGACCCAAACCTCAATAAAACAAGGTACCTACCCCTTGCCTGCGAATGAGGGTAAATTTGTCCGATTTAGGATTTCTTCCATCCCCGAATACATAGATACTTTTGCGGAAATTGCCCAATATGAAATGAAGGCCTATGGTATTCCGGCCAGTATTACCCTGGCACAAGGACTTCTGGAAAGCGGTTATGGCAAGGGGGAATTGGCCAAGAAGACCAATAATCACTTTGGGATCAAATGTCATACGGGCTGGCAGGGTGATTATGATTTTCACGATGACGATGCAAGGGGCGAGTGCTTTCGAAAATACAATCACCCCATGTATTCCTACCGGGATCACAGTCTCTTCCTAACGACGCGATCCCGTTACGGATTTTTGTTCAATTTGGCCAAGGACGATTACAAAAGGTGGGCCAAGGGATTACGGCAGGCGGGCTATGCAACGGATAAAAAGTATCCCCAGAAACTGATCCAACTTATAGAACGGTACAAACTATACGAGTATGACAGGGCCGTTTTACGGAAGAATCGTGGGAAACGCGATTTGGCGCAAAACGCGAAATCCCTGACCTACACCGTGAAAAAGGGAGATACCCTATACTCCATTTCCAGGCAGTATCAGGTCTCCGTGGACGATTTACGAAGATGGAACGGGATCCGCGGGGATACCATCTCCATTGACCAGCAAATTTTTATCAACTCCGCAGCAAACCGCTGATAATGGTATATCAAAGAAGTAGCGCCTTGTTCACCGAGGCCAAAAAGTATATTCCCGGTGGGGTCAATTCCCCTGTTCGCGCCTTTAAGGCGGTGGGAGGGGATCCCATTTTTATAAAAGAGGCCAAAGGGCCCTATTTGTATGATGAGGACGGTAACCGTCTTATCGACTATATCGCTTCCTGGGGCCCATTATTGTTTGGTCATGCCCATGGGCCCGTTATCGACGCTGTAGTGGAAAAGGCCAAAAAAGGAACTTCATTTGGTATCCCTACAGCTATTGAGACCGAGTTGGCAAAACTGGCCGTTTCCATGGTGCCCAATATTGACAAAATCCGTTTCGTAAACAGTGGCACGGAAGCTTGTATGAGTGCCGTTCGCCTAGCCAGGGGCTATACCGGAAGGGACAAGATCATCAAATTTGCAGGCTGTTACCACGGCCATTCGGATGCCTTCTTGATACAGGCCGGTAGTGGTGCCGTGACCTTTGGTTCCCCCAACAGTCCCGGGGTTACCCAGGGTACCGCCAAGGATACTCTGTTGGGCCGCTATAACGATTTGGAAAGTGTACAAGGGCTGGTCAAGGCCAACAAAGCTGAAATAGCTGCCATCATTATTGAACCTGTAGCGGGGAATATGGGTTGCATAGTACCTCAAGAAGGTTTTCTGGAGGGATTGCGAGAACTTTGTGACCAGGAAGACATTTTGTTGTTATTCGATGAGGTCATGACCGGGTTTCGCCTGGCCCCGGGTGGGGCACAGGACGCCCTGGGAATCCATGCAGATATCGTCATGTTTGGAAAGGTTATCGGTGGCGGATTGCCCGTGGGCGCCTTTGCGGCCAGAGCCGAGATTATGGCCCATTTGGCCCCGGAGGGGCCGGTATACCAGGCAGGAACCTTAAGTGGAAACCCCTTGGCCATGAGCGCGGGCCTGGCCATGCTTACCGAGTTGAACGCGCGTCCCGAGATTTTTGAAAGCCTGGCCGACAAGACGCAACATTTGCATGAAGGCTTTGACAGGGTGTTGCGCAAAAAAGGAATTCCCTATCAGATCAATCGGCTGGGAAGCATGATTTCGGTGCACTTTACGGACAGCCCCGTTACCGATTTTGAGTCCTCGGCCAAGGGCAACAACCCCACCTTTAAAAAGTACTTTCACGGCATGTTGGAAAAAGGTATTTACCTGCCACCCAGTGCCTTCGAAAGCTATTTCCTGAATGATGCGTTAAGCTATGCCGATCTGGATGAGACCATCGCCGCTTTGGATGGTTTGGAGCTTTAAGTTTTGGGGCAATGAAAGGTTTTGGACCGGACAGATTTTTACTTGGGCTGGGCTCAGCATAAGGCAATACCTCTCAGGGCCCCAATTCTCTTTTTCGTGCTACCAAGGCATACACCATCGGAATACGGTCGGCCAAATGTTTGATTCGGTATTTTCCGGGCTCAAATTCCACGGTATTTTTGAAGCAGTCATAGGGGGAATAATCAAATTCCTCTAAGGATTCTAGTTGCAAATTGGCATTTATCAAACTTTGGATTACTTCGCCCAGGC
>JBCCZF010000422.1:0-3580 GCA_039188035.1 Bacteroidota bacterium
AACACCACCCTTAAAGTTCGTTGTTGAGAAGAAACTAACTGTTGCATTATGATTCAGTTTTTCTACGTGTTGCTGAGTCCACCTGGCCCCAATGCAGAAAGCCTCCTTTTATGGGTAATCTCCGCAAGGGGATTGGTCTGATCCATAAATTGGGACAACTGATTGGTCCCAAAGAACGAATTAATGACCGAGGACAAGGTCTTGGCGTTGATCAGGTCGATCGGGGTAAACACCT
Organism: Bacteroidota bacterium; assembly: GCA_039188035.1. GTDB lineage: Bacteria > Bacteroidota > Bacteroidia > Flavobacteriales > Flavobacteriaceae > Ulvibacterium. The sequence goes on from JBCCZF010000422.1 coordinate 236, forward strand.
CATTGTCCCTTACATTCATACGCTCGCGGATGGTTCGGGCCATACGCGCCAGACCAACACCGAATTGGGAAGAAAGTTGCTCCCCAACGGTACGGACCCTACGGTTCGATAGGTGATCAATATCGTCTATCTCCGCTTTGGAGTTGATCAACTCGATCAAATATTTAATAATGGTGATAATGTCGTCCTTGGTCAATACCTGCTTGTCCATGCCTATATCCAAGCCCAATTTTTTGTTCATACGGTATCGGCCAACTTCGCCAAGGTTATAGCGCTGATCCGAGAAAAACAGCTTGTCTATAATACCACGTGCAGTCTCTTCATCGGGCGGCTCCGCATTCCGCAATTGGCGATAAATATGCTCAACGGCCTCTTTTTCGGAGTTGGTGGGATCCTTTTGCAAGGTATTGTGTATAATGGCATAGTCCGATTGGGCATTGTTCTCCTTGTGCAAAAGGATTGTCTTTACATCGGTCTCCAATATTTCTTCTATGTGCTCTTTTTCGAGCACGGTGTCTCGATCCAGCACAATTTCGTTCCGTTCGATGGAAACCACCTCCCCGGTATCCTCATCCACGAAATCCTCATGCCAGGTATTCAATACCCTAGCTGCCAGCTTACGCCCCAATACTTTCTTTAATCCGGCCTTGGACACCTTTATCTCCTCGGAGAGGTCAAAGATTTCAAGAATATCCTTGTCCCGTTCAAATCCAATGGCCCTGAACAAGGTGGTTACCGGTAATTTCTTTTTTCTATCGATATAGGCATACATTACCCCATTGATGTCCGTAGCGAATTCTATCCAGGAACCTTTGAATGGAATAACCCGTGCCGAGTACAATTTGGTACCATTGGCATGGAAAGACTGTCCAAAGAATACCCCAGGCGAACGGTGCAATTGGGAAACCACTACCCTTTCCGCGCCATTAATAACAAAAGTACCACTCGGGGTCATATAGGGAATAGTACCCAAATACACATCTTGTACAATGGTCTCAAAATCTTCGTGTTCGGGATCGGTACAATATAGCTTTAAACGCGCCTTTAACGGCACGCTGTACGTAAGTCCCCTTTCTATACATTCTTGAATGGAATATCTTGGGGGATCGATGAAGTAATCCAGGAATTCCAGCACAAACTGGTTCCTGGTATCCGTGATGGGGAAGTTTTCCATAAAGGTATTGTACAACCCTTCATTACCCCTTTCGTCAGATTTGGTCTCCAATTGAAAAAAATCTTGAAATGATTTTATTTGGATGTCCAAGAAGTCCGGATATTCCGGTGTGTTCTTAGCGGATGCGAAATTTATTCTTTCAATTTGTTGTGTGAACATCTGTGGACAGTATTTTGAACGTGAATGATAGTTGGGTGGTATACGCCTTTATATACCTAATAATGAATCCTATACAAAAGGGTTTAGGTCTAACCCCGCCGAAACGGAAAAAGACCTAAACCATCCTGTTATGGTTAAGCTTCTACTATTTAAGCTCAACTTCTGCTCCTGCTTCTTCCAATGATTTTTTGATTCCTTCGGCCTCATCCTTGGCAACCCCTTCTTTAACGGCTTTTGGCGCGCTATCTACAATTTCCTTGGCGTCTTTTAGTCCAAGACCGGTCAATTCCTTAACCAATTTAACAACGGCCAGTTTTGAACCACCTGGGGCCTTAAGGATTACATCGAATTCGGTTTTTTCCTCGGCGGGATCGGCTTCCCCGCCACCAGCGGCTCCACCTCCTGCGACGGCAACGGCCGCTGCTGCGGGCTCAATACCGTATTCCTCCTTTAATATATCGGCCAACTCGTTTACCTCTTTTACGGTAAGGTTTACCAATTGTTCTGCGAAATCTTTTAAATCTGCCATTTTTCTATCGTTTAATAAAATTTTGAAATATACTTAGTTATCTGTGCCTGCTTACGCTCTTTCAGAAAGGGTCTTAAGAATACCCGCCAATTTGCCGCCACCGGACTTCAATCCGGAAATAACGTTCTTGGCCGGAGATTGTAATAGGGTGATAATATCCCCAATGACCTCTTCCTTGGATTTGATACTTACCAACGTATCCAACTTATCGTCCCCGACAAAGACCACTTCTTCTACAAAGGCTCCCTTTAGCAAGGGTCGATCGGACTTTTTCCGGAAGCTCTTGATAAGCTTTGCCGGTGCGTTTCCGGTATCGGCGAACATTAAGGAGGTATTTCCCTTTAATACCTCGGGGAGTTCCCCAAACTCCTTGTCAGAAGCCTCCATAGCCTTGGCCAACAAGGTGTTCTTTACCACGGAAAGCTTTACGTTGGCCTTAAAACAGGCCCGGCGCAAATCTGAGGTGGTGGAAGCATTCAATCCGGATATATCGGCCAAATAGATGGTAGCGTTATCCGATAGCTGGGTAGTAAGATCCCCTATTACCGTTGCTTTTTCTTCTCGTGTCATACTCTTAATTTTTAACGACCCCTACTCTTAGGCGGTTTTTGGATCTAATTGAATACTAGGGCTCATGGTACTAGACATATAAACACTCTTCATATATATCCCCTTGGCCGCGGTAGGTTTCAGTTTTACCAGAGTATCCAACAATTCCCTGGCGTTGCCCGCAATCTTTTCCGGGGGAAAAGAAGCTTTTCCGATGGCGGCATGTACAATCCCGGTTTTATCGACCTTAAAATCGATTTTACCCGCCTTTACCTCGGACACCGCCTTGGCTACGTCCATGGTCACGGTACCTGTCTTGGGGTTGGGCATAAGTCCTCGAGGCCCCAAAACCCGACCTAAAGGCCCCAATTTCCCCATTACGCTGGGCATGGTGATAATGACGTCCACATCGGTCCATCCTCCTTTGATCTTGTCCAGATACTCGTTTAGCCCTACATAATCGGCACCGGCTTCCTTTGCTTCGGCTTCCTTATCCGGGGTAACCAAGGCCAAGACCTTTACGTCTTTTCCCGTTCCATGGGGAAGGGTCACTACGCCACGAACCATTTGGTTGGCCTTTCTGGGATCCACGCCCAGACGTACGGCCAAATCTACTGAAGCATCGAACTTCGTATTGGTAATATCCTTTACCAAAGCCGCCGCCTCATCCAAGGAATACAACTTGTCCTTGTCTATTTTGGCGTGGGCCTCTTTTTGTTTTTTTGTCAACTTTGCCATTTCAGTTGCTTTTTAAGATTTAAAAAGGTCTTTTCCCTGAAACCTTCATACCCATTGACCGTGCCGTGCCTGCAACCATACTCATTGCGGATTCCACGGTAAAGGCATTAAGATCCACCATTTTATCTTCGGCAATTGCCTTGATCTGATCCCAGGTTACACTACCTAATTTAACTCGGTTAGGTTCGCCAGATCC
>JBCCZF010000423.1:0-3575 GCA_039188035.1 Bacteroidota bacterium
CGGGTATAATATCCGGAAAGCCTCCCCACAAAATCGGGCATACGAAAGTGATATCCCAAGTCCAGGGAGGATAGTGTTTCACTCTGGATCTGGGGCACAATTTCATGGTTCTCCCTAGGATTGATAAATACATTTTGCAATACCGGTGCCCGGCCGCCATAGATCCCCTGTAAGGTAATCCAGTGCCTTCCGGATATCGTATAGGTAAAACCCCCCTTCCCACTAAAATTAAAAAAGCTGAGCTGTTCGCCTTTCCCCGCCGAGCTTTCGGGATACCTCTCGTTCAGGAAGAGCCCCTCTCTCTGATAGCCCATGGCAACTAGGTTTGCAGTCAAGAATGCGTTCCACCGATTATAATTTATACCTAATTGGGCAAAGGCCGTATGGCGATAACCCTCCATAGCGTAATTATAGTTGAACCGGTCACCCACCCTTTTCTGTACGTTTCCGGAAAGGTCGTTGCGCGTATCGGAAAAAGGGTCGATATCCTCATGAAACCCAGCCCCCAATAAATCGGTTATCCGGGCATAGTTTGCGGAGTTAAACCACTGAAGGGTGCCTCCTAAATCCAAATGAAAATGGTCATCCATGGTGAGGTTCCCGACCGTATTCACACTAAATCGTGTATTGTCCGAAACATCGTCATACAACACATAGACCGCCTTCTCCCTGGAATTTGCCGCGTATAGGTCGCCCCAATTGATTTGGGGATCCCGCAAAAAGCCCTCCCGTGCTTCCACGGCACTAATAAAATTGGCCCCTATGGGGCTATTTATATAAAAACTAGGAAGGTATCGATAATACGTGGGATCCGGGTTGGGAGCATTGTAATAGCCCAAGCGGCTTCTTGCACCGGTCCCGGTTTGATACGAAATCCCAGTATTCAACCGAAAACGTTCCGAATCGTAAAAGTGGTTCAACATAACAATAGGCTCCACAATCCTCCGTTCCCTGGAGTTGCGTACTTGCCTATCCTGTTCACCCCAATAGGGATTATAGCGCTTCCCTACCAATTGAAATACCTCTTCGGTAATGGCCGAGGAACGCCCCCGTCGATTACTGGCCCAAATACCTGTGAAAAGGATACTATGCTTTGGATTGAGTTGGTATTCCAGTGCACCAAAAAGCGAAAAAGCATCATATAAGGTGCCATCGACATAACCTTCTTTGGCCCATCTTCGGGAACCTGAGACCGAATAAGCCCACGTATTGTTCTTGGGTTTGGAGGTATAGGTGGCCATGGCCCTGCCCGCATAAGTCCGATTGGATGCCGAAACCGAAAACCGGGTACCCGGACGAAAACCTGTGGGTCTGGTATTGATATGGGTATTGCCCAAAATACCACCAAAGGTATACTCGGAAGCGGCAAGGCCATTGGAAAACTCTTGGTTTCGGGTTACGTCGTTAAGGCCGCCCCAATGGTTCCATTGGGGGCGCCCATCCCTAATTTGGTTCATGGGAATCCCGTTGATCAATACCTGTCCATTGCGGGAGTCGTAGCCCCGTACCCGAAAGAAGGCCTGTCCAAAATCAAAGGCGGCCCGGTTCAAAAAAACATCCCGGGTAGCCTGCAGAAGACCTGAGGATACGGCGTTTACCCCATCGTCCAACAATTCTGCATCTGTCAAGGTAATGAGATTATCGGTTTGTTCCGTGGTAATGTCCCGTTCCAAATAAAGTGTCCCCAAATCCAAGGTACCTGTCTCAACTACAAGGGGAATCCTTTGGGTAATAAAATCCAGATAATGAATGGTAAGGATGTGTTCCCCAGGGGATAAAATAACCATTTCAAATCGGCCGTCGGTATCCGTTTCCGTACGTATCGGATTCGCTTCAATACCCACTTGTACATGGGCCAGTGGTTCACGCCCCGTTTCCGATAAAACCTGACCCAAGACCCTGGCTCCTTCTTGGGTATACCCCATAGAGCCGCTAAGAAACAGCAGGAAGAGTACGATGGGGGATCGCATAATACAGGATAATGGTTGGTGTATTCCTACAATATAGCAAGAATTTTTATATTGTTGTGCGATGTTCGCTTCATACAAACCAAAAAGAGACGGTTTATGCACGTTCCCTCCAAGTTTTCGCTTTTACTTCTCGCGCTCATTTGTAGCATACCTGCCCTAGGGCAAGAAAGAAAATCGTATGGCATACGTACTGTAGCTTTTTATAATGTTGAAAATCTCTTTGATACGCAAAACGATTCGGCGACCTATGACGATAATCGTACCCCAACCGGAAAAGACCGTTGGACCGATGGGCGCTATCGCCAAAAAATTGCTTATATCTCCCGGGTCATTTCCGAAATAGGGGTGCAAACGACAAAGACCTCCCCAGATGTAATAGGGCTATGCGAAGTGGAAAACCGAAGGGTACTTGAAGATTTGGTCCAGCACCCCAATCTGGTCCAGCGGGATTATGGGATTATTCATTATGATTCCCCGGATGAACGTGGCATTGACGTGGCCCTTCTATACCGTAAAAGTTCGTTTATCCCCCATAGTTTTGATAGCCGTAGGCTATTGCTGTTCAATGCGGAAGGGCATCGCGATTATACCCGGGATCAGTTGGTTGTTAGCGGGCTGTTGGACGAGGAGCAGCTCTATTTTATCGTAAACCATTGGCCTTCCCGAAGCGGGGGCGAAGCCCGTAGCAGGCCGTATCGCCTTGCCGCCGCACAATTGAACCGAAGGATTATGGATTCCTTGATCCAGCAAGATCCGGAGGCCAAAATCATAAGCATGGGCGACCTGAACGACGATCCACAGGATACCAGTTTAAAAAAGGTACTTAAAACTTCTGGGAGCAAGGTGGTAAACGATACACTTTTGGAAAACATTTCCCTTTTTAATCCGATGGAAAAGTTATTCCGCAAAGGTTTGGGATCCCTCGCCTACCGGGACCAATGGAACCTTTTTGACCAAATTTTCTTCACCACCAACCTCTTACACCCCAACAAAGAGACCTTCCGGTTTTGGAAAGCAGGCATTTTTGATGTCCCCTATTTAAGAACCCAAAAAGGAAGGTATAAAGGATACCCTTTGCGTACCTATGCCGGAGGGCAATATGTAGGCGGTTATAGCGATCATTTTCCGGTGTATATCTATTTGATCCGGGAGGTGGTCCCTAAATTATAGGGGCATTTTTTTAGGAACGCCCCACAGGGCATAGCCAAGGTGAAAAATCACGTTATATAGATACTATGCTCTTTATTCCAATTTGACGTATAGAACCTACAGTTCCTCAACCCGGATATTTCGCCATTTTACCTTAATGCCACCCCCGTCATGGATCTGCAAGGCTATGGAACCCTTGCCGTTTCCTATTTTTTCATCGGTTAGGGTAATCATCTCTGTACCGTTAAGCCAAGAGGTAATGGCATCGCCCTGTACCCGGATTTTCATCTGGTTCCAATCGCCCATTTTAAGGGCCTTGTCCTTTTCGGGATCGGGTTTTATCAACCAGCCTCGGCCATAGGATTCATATACCCCGCCCGTGTTATGTCCCGGGGGAGCCACCTCTACTTGCCATCCACTTATTTTGGTACCCTCTATGGTAGATCGGATAAAAAC
>JBCCZF010000424.1:0-3572 GCA_039188035.1 Bacteroidota bacterium
ATAGGTAACCTTTACAGGTCATTTCAGTACAAAATCAACTAATTTAAATGGAATGCTGAAAACAAAAAACTCTGATAATCAATTTTTTACCAGAGTTTAGTTTGTTAACAAAATGTTAAAAGTCGGGATGACAGGATTTGAACCTGCGACCCCACGCCCCCCAGGCGTGTGCGCTACCGGGCTGCGCTACATCCCGAAATATTTCAATTCTCGTGGAGGTACCGGCGTATCCCCCTCTTCTTTATTTTTCGTTCCAAGGCTATGGCTCCCGACCGGGTATCACATTCCATCGTTATCACCAGCTTCCAGGGCACTCCTTTGGACGTGTACTTTCTTCCGCCATTGTTATGCGTGGCCAATCGTTTTTCCAGATTACTGGTCTGCCCTACGTAATAACGATTTAGGCCATCACTATAAAGTATGTATACAACATACATGGTTTCAAAAATGGCGACCCTCCCGCCATAGGCGGGATGCGCTACCGGGCGGAACCTGTACTGAACGGAGCCGAAGGGCTACATCCCGAAATTTTTGGCTTGCCAAAAATTAAATTCCAATATTCCAATTATCAAATCCCAAATCATTTTTTAGGAAGTGACCAAAATCGGATTGCAAAAATAGTAAAGTTAGGTAGAAATACAGTCCTACTTATTAAAAAAATGATGCAGGCTTTTCATTCACCTAAAAAGACATTTCGTTTCGTTTTGTGAACCAGGGCTGCCCTGGTTCAAGTAGTCCAGCGCGGTAAGCCCCACGTCGTCCAATAGCAAACCTTCACACCCCTTCGCCCCATATTCGTCGAAAAAGTTGGCGAATACCCTTAATATCCCGTATCTTAAGGGCACCAAGGGTTCTTTTGTGGAAGTTAAATTAGGCCAAGAGCCTATTTTTTATGGAGTTTTACCCTATTAGTATTTTTGCCGATTGTTTTTTATGATACACTCATTTTTAGGGCGCATAAAGACTGCCTTAGTTTCCCAGAATGCATGCAAGGCGTTCCTGGCCGTGCTATTCCTTGTTGGATGCGGCAAAAACAAGGAAAACGGGCTACTTGCCGAAAATACGGTGCCCGAGGTAGTGGATTTTAACTATCATGTAAAACCCATTCTTTCGGACAAATGTTTTGCCTGCCATGGGCCCGATAAGGCCAATCAAAAAGCCGATCTGCGCCTGGATACCGAGGAAGGCGCCTTTAGGACGGTTTTGGAATCGGGCGGCCACCCCATTGTACCCGGCGATTTGGAGCGCAGTGAGGCATATCAACGTATCATCTCCAAGGATTTGGAACTGAAAATGCCCCCCCCGGAATTCAATGTCGATTTAACGCCCTATGAGATTGAGGTCTTGGAAAAATGGATTGATCAAGGGGCCGCATACAAACCGCATTGGGCCTTTACCCCCCTTGGGGAGGTAAAGGTACCGGAAATTGAAGAGTCGGCACGGACAAACAATCCAATTGATTACTTTATTGTAGCGAAATTAGGGCAGATGGGCTTGGGCCAATCCGGAGAAGCCACCAAACAGGAATTGATCCGAAGGCTCAGCTTTGACCTTACGGGTCTCCCGCCTACCCTGGAGGAAATTGAAACCTTTGTGCAGGACGATTCCCCAGAGACCTATGAAAAGTTGGTCGATACCTTATTGGCCTCCCCGCATTACGGCGAACGTATGGCCAGTGCATGGCTGGATGTGGCCCGATATGCCGATTCCCATGGGTATCAGGACGATAAGCCCAGAACCATGTGGCCCTGGCGCGATTGGGTCATACAGGCCTACAACGACAATTTGCCCTATGACGATTTTGTGACCTGGCAATTGGCCGGGGATTTATTGCCCAATCCCACCTTTGCCCAAAAACTCGCCACAGGCTTTAACCGGAATCACGCCATTTCCCAGGAAGGTGGCATCATTGAGGAAGAATACCTTGCCGAGTATGTTGCCGATCGCGTACAAACTTTTGGAACCGCTTTTATAGGATTGACCTTGCAGTGTGCCCGATGCCACGACCACAAATACGATCCACTTTCCCAAAAGGAATTTTACGAAATGTTCGCTTTTTTCAACAATGTCAATGAAAGGGGTAGAATCGGTTATTTTGACCTGGCCCCTGCACCCGCCATACCCTACGAAAACGAATTGTTGGAAAATGAAATCAATGACATCCATAAAATGGTGGCCCAACTGGAAGGGGAACAAGCCAACTTCACCCATAAAATTGAGGAACAATCCCTGAAGAATTGGTTCGGCACCTTGGATTGGGAGTCTTTAAAAACCGAAAAACTGGCATCCTATTTTAAAATGGATTTCAGCGAATCGGCATCGGTAAAAGATGAAATTACGGGTAGCCTTACCGGTACGTTGAACGATAAATTGGATGCGCATATCCCCTATCCGTTGATAGTGGAAGGCAAATCCGAAAAAGCCTTGGCCTTTAATGGCGCCAATGCCCTTGTTATTGGTGATATAGGGGATTATGAGCACAATTCGGAATTTTCCCTGGGGGCCTGGGTCAATCCCTCTAAAAATGACAAAACAAAGGCCGGAATCATTTCACGCAGGAATGGAGAACAGTATCAAGGCGGGTACGGTCTCTATAGGGATATGGACGGTACACTTCGCTTGGAACTAGTACATTCAAGGGACAATGCTATCGCCGTAAAAACAAAGACCAAAATCCCCTTGCACCAATGGACACATGTTTTTGGCACTTATGACGGTTCCGGGAGAGCATCCGGAGTGACGCTCTTTATCAACGGACAACCCCAGGCCACGGTTACCGCTGCGGACAACTTGAATGGAAAAAGTATCCTTGTAGGCAACCAACCCACCATTGGCCACTGGATGGCACGGGCCATCAACAGAAGCGGTTACGGCGGCTTCACCGGTGCTATTGACGAGGTTGTCCTCTATGGCAAGGAGGCAAATCCGTTGGAGGTACAATATCTATTTGGTTCCCAACCCCATTTTGAACCGGAATGGGCCCATACCCTGCACCGCGACAGGGAAAATAAGGCTTGGGCCGCCCTCAAGGAGCAATTGTCCGATATGAGGGGCAAGGATACCACCATTCCCCAGGTGATGATCATGGAGGAAATGGATACTATAAAAACCGCCTATATCTTGGATCGCGGCGTGTACGATGCCAAATTAGATCCGGTACAACGCGCCACCCCAGAGGCCGTATTGGCCTTTTCCAAAGAACTGCCCCAAAACAGATTGGGCCTCTCCCAATGGCTGTTCGATCCGCAAAACCCGTTGACGGCACGGGTCATTGTAAACCGAATGTGGCAGACTATTTTTGGCAAGGGGCTCGTACGTACTCCCGAGGATTTTGGAAATCAGGGGGCACTGCCCTCCCACCCTGCCCTGCTGGACTGGCTGGCCCTGGATTTTATGACCCATGGATGGGACATGAAACGACTGGTGAAACAACTGGTGATGACGGCTACCTACAAGCAGTCTTCCAAAATGAAGGAAACCTATCGCCTCGATTCCGAGAACATGCTCTTGGCCCGCGGGCCCTATAAAAAACTAACGGCCGAGATGATACGGGACCAAGCCCTCCGATCCAG
>JBCCZF010000425.1:0-3564 GCA_039188035.1 Bacteroidota bacterium
CACCATTGGGAACAATGTATCCATTGGTGGTTGGCGACTTTTCATAGGTGCAATGGATTATTGCCCCGTCCTGCACATTTACCTTGTTTCCCATCTTTATGAAATGGACATCCCCCCGGACTACGGCATTGAACCAGATACTGCATTGGTCGCCTATTTGTACCTCACCCACAATGGTGGCGTTCTCGGCAACAAAGCAGTCTTTTCCCAATTTTGGGATATTTCCATTGATCGATTTTATGATAGGCATGTCTTTTCAGGTTCAGGGTTAAAAATAGGCCAACAATTCCTTTTTCTTGGAGGCGGACACCAAAAGCTCCTTCCCATTGGAAACAAGTACACTACCTCCCTTTCCTTTGCGATATTTCACCACCTCGTTTATGTTTACCAAATAGGACTTGTGAATTCGGACAAACGAGAATTTGGCCAAGGCCTCCTCAAAATACTTCAGGGTCTTACTTACCACGATTTTTTTATATTCCAAATGGATTTCGGTATAGTTGTCGTCCGCCTTGCAATACAGAATATCCGTTACATTGAGTACATGGAAACCATCCTGTTGCGGGAGGGTAATCTTGCCTACCACACCCTTTATCTTGGCATCCAGGACTTTATTCTCCAATTCGTTCTCCCGTTTTTTGACCTCCTTAACGTAATCGACCGCCTTTACCAATTCGTCTATGCTTATAGGCTTCATTAGGTAGTACGCGGCATGTTGGTTTAGCGCATCCTTGGCATAGTGGTCATAGGCAGTCACAAAAATCGTTTCAAAGGAACGATCCGGTAACTTATCCAAAAGATCAAAAGCATTGCCAAAGGGCATCTCCACATCCAAGAAAACTAAATCTGGTTGCCGGTCCTTGATCAATTGCACCCCCTCCCGTATGGTAGCCGCCTCCCCTAGGAGGTGTATGCCCCTGGTATATTTTTCTAGATAATTCTTTAATATTTCCCGGCTGCTGGCCTCGTCCTCAACAATAATAGCGCTTAGCTCCATGAATTCTTTTTTACTGTAAGCTGTACTTGGGTGCCCGCACCGTCCGTTTCCAAATCTGAGATTTCCACAGCAATTTGGTCCCCGTACATTTCGTTTAAAATGGTTATTCTTTTTTTGATATTGCCCATGCCCTTGGATTTGTTTCGGCGTTGGTTCCGGGTTTTTAGTTCTGCAGATCTCCTGCGACCTAAACCATTGTCCGTAATGGTAATGGCCATGGCCTCCCTATCTTTTTTTGCGATGTCTATCCTCAGAAATCCCTTTTCTTCCTTATACCTAAGGCCATGCCAGATCGCATTTTCAATATAAGGCTGTAGGAGCATGGGCGGTATGCGATAATGGGGCAGGTCTAGTTCAGGGTCTACATTTAGGGAATAATCAAACTTATCCGGAAAGCGGGAATGTTCCAGTTTCACATAGAGCTCCAGGAGCTCCAATTCCTTGGTAAAGGAAATAAAATCCTCTTCAGAGTTTTCGAGTACAGCCCGCATTAGGGCAGAGAATTCGCTTAAATAGCGGTTGGCACTTCGCTCATCGCTTTTCGCGATGTAATTATTTACCGAGTTCAGGGCATTAAAGATAAAATGGGGGTTCATTTGCGAGCGTAATGATTTTAGGGCCAACAAATTATTGGCGAGTTTCTGCTGCTGGGTGCTCCGGTAAAAGAAAAAGGCCGCCAAAGCCAGGAATACCATGCCCAATATCAAGGAATAAATGACCCATTCTTGCCGTTTGTTGCTCTCCTGGGCCAATTGCTGTTCCGTAAGCGCCAGATCATATTTGCTCTGGGAGAGTTCCCGTTCTTGTTCCAGACCTGTAATACGACTTTGTTTGGCCGTAATTTCGCGGTTAAAGCGTGCCGCCCGGGAGATTTCCTGTTCTTTTCGCACATAGAGACTGTCTACCAAGGCCACGTAGGCCTGATAGCTCGCCAAGGCCCTGGGGTAATCTCCCTTATACCTATAGATTTCCGAGAGTTTTCGGGTGGCATCCTTTTGCACCACCAAATCGTCCTCGGAATCGGCTTCCACGATACTGCGCTCCAAATAGGGAATCGCCTCATCATAGTTGTCCTGGGAAATATAGGCGTTGGCTATTTTATAGTTGATGCGCTGCGTGGTAATGCTATCCGATTTTAGGGGAAGCAATCCCGATGCAGCAACGGGCTCCCCTATTTGCGCTATTTCGCTCAAGGTATTTTTACGAAGGGCTATCTCTTCATCATATCGATTCTTTTTGTTGTAAAAATCGGCCACTTTTTCCTGTTCCAATATGGCACGCCGGGGTGCCTGCCGTTGGGCCAACTTCAGCGAATTGCCGTAGTATCCCTCCGCCTCTATGGAACGATCCCCATCCGCATAGGTATCCGCAATCTTGGAGGTAAGGTCGGTAACCTTGGGGGTAATCTGGTTTTTTTGGGCCACGGCCAGGCCCGCCTCGTAGTAGGGAACGGCATCGGACCAAAGGCCCAATCCCCTGTAGGCGTCGCCTAAAAACTCATAGAGTTCCGTTTTTTGATAGGGGTTTTTCTGTTTGGTCTTGAGAAGGGGCAGCAATAGGTCACGAGCCTCTTCAAAATTTTTGTTCAAAAGATAGGCCTTGCCCAACAACAAGCTGGTCTTTGCCGTTTTCGCAGCTTCAAGGGCATCCTTGAGATTATCGATGGCCAGATCGTATTGGCCATGATGGATGTACACCTCCCCAAGCAGGCTCAGGGACTGGGCCAATTGCCGTTTGTTCCCCCGTTTTCCAAGACCGGAAATGGATTGGGCAATAAAATCGATGCTCTTTTCAATATCCGTCTTTTTGTAAACCTCTGCCGAGTCTATATAGGTACTATGCGTCAATTGCATTTTTTTTGAAACCTCTTGCTTGTTATCTTGTCCGGTGTATCCTTCAACGAGCACTTCTACCTCTTCATCGTTACGTACCGTATGGTGTACCGTATTGAATTCCAGACTACGAAAAGTAAGTTGGTCGCCTATATACGCCCTGATCTTAAATTCCCCTAAGGCGTTCGTTAGGGTATACTCCCCTGAACTGGTACTTACCTCCACCCCGGAAATGGCCGTATAGGTCTCCTCTCCCCGTACCGACCCTTTGATCAGCAGGGGAGAAACACCCTCATACTGCTGCCCCACCGTAGGCAAGGCCAACAACAGCATAAAAAGTGTGATGTACAGCTTACTGTCCATAGCGCTTAGTATTACGAGGCAGTTTAAACTTCTTCCTGTAAACTTAGGTAATCTGCCCGGTTAAGAAAAATGGGCAAATGGCAAAAACCGGTTCCCATACGCCCCAATTATCCCTTTGAATCAATCCATGGGATACTTCACGAAGCGAACCCACCCCTTGCCTCATTTCCCTTTTTTTCAGAAAAAGTTCCGTTCTAGTTTTACCCTTGTAATCCGAACACTTTTACGTTCTATCACAATCCAAAAAACATGAAATTTCAAAAACACATTTTCGGCCTACTCCTTTTTCTAATTATGGTCTCCTCCTATGGTTGTGAACCTGGGCAGAAATCCGGAAAAGCACGGCCCTTGTTGGCCCAAGCTACCTTAAAC
>JBCCZF010000426.1:0-3556 GCA_039188035.1 Bacteroidota bacterium
ACTGGGAAAACCTATGTGCTCAACCAATACATTGCCTATTTAAAGGAACGCAAGGTGCCCGTGGCCATTACCGCCTCCACGGGCATCGCCGCCACCCATATGAACGGGATGACTATCCATTCATGGGCCGGTTTTGGCATTAGGGAGCGTCTAACCCGAGCCAACCTCGTGACCATGCGCACTAAAAAATACCTGAAAAAGCATTTGGAGGAGGCCGTAATCCTGATTATAGACGAGATTTCCATGTTGCATAAAGATCAATTGGATATGGTGGATCAGGTGCTGCGTTTTTTCAAGGAAGACGATAGGGCCTTTGGCGGGATACAGATCATTGTCTGTGGCGATTTTTTCCAATTGCCCCCCATTGGCCGTAGCGAAGAGAAAAGCAGGGATAAGTTTGCCTTTATGTCCCGGGCCTGGCTGGATGCCCATTTTAACATTTGCTACCTCACCGAGCAGTACCGCCAGGAAGGGGATGGGGAACTGAATGGCATTCTTGACGAAATTCGATCTGGACGCATTTCCCAACATAGCATTGCCTTGTTACGACATGCCGAGAAGACCCAATTAAACGGAGCGGAGATTCCTACCCAGCTGTTTACCCATAATGCCGATGTGGATCATATTAACCGTTTGGAACTGGACAAACTGGAAGGGCGTTCACGAAAATACAAGGCTTCCACCAAAGGAAACCAAAAATTGGTGGAGACCTTAAAGCGATCGGTACTGGCCCCGGAGGAATTGCGCTTAAAGATAAATGCCAAGATCATGTTCGTGAAGAACAATCCCGAGCAGGACTATGTCAACGGAACCATGGGCACAGTGGTCGATTTTAACGAGGACGGTTACCCGATTGTAAAGACGATACATGACAAAACCATTACCGTAAAACAGGAGAGCTGGGGCGTTCTTGACGATTTTGGCAAAGTGCTGGCCAGTCTGGAACAGATTCCCCTACGCCTGGCCTGGGCCGTTACCGTCCACAAATGCCAAGGGATGACCTTGGACGCCGCCCGAGTGGATTTGTCCAAAACCTTTGAGCGTGGCCAGGGCTATGTGGCCCTTTCCCGTTTAAAGGATATTGCAAACCTACAACTCTCCGGCTTTAATGAGATGGCGTTAGCGGTGGATGGCCTTGCCCTAAAGGCAGATAAACGATTTCAGGAGCTTTCGGAGCTTGTGGACGAAGAAAATGATATAATAGGGCTGGAGCCCGACGCCTTGGCCTTTGTCGAGGCATTCGGAGGTCTTACCGATCCCCAGGAGATCAAAAAACAATCCCAAAAACTAAAGGAGAAAAAAGGGAAAAAGAAATCGACCTATGCCATTACCTTGGATTATCTACGGAAAAAAATATCTTTGGAGGGCATAGCCGAAAAGCGTGGGCTTTCCTTGGGGACCATTGCTGGTCACCTGATCCGTTTGCGAAAGGACTTCCCGGAGGAAGACTTGGAGTACTACCGGCCGGATCCGGAATTGCTCCAAAAAGTGGAAGAAGCCCAGAAAAAAGTTGGAGGGGATACTAAGGGGCTAAAACCGCTGTACGACGCCCTAAAGGGCAAGGTAGGTTATGAGGATTTAAAAATAGCCTTGGCATTTTTGTAATGGTTTCAGGTTCAGGGGTCAAGGGTTGGATTTGACATTTGAATTTGTTTTTCCCAAGCTTGGCTTTAGCTTTGGGCCTGAACTTGTGCCATATCCCATTGGGATTGCCCCTGTGCTATAAGTGAGCCGTTACATCGGTGGGATTCCTACTCCTTGGTAATGATCAAGGTGGCCTTGGATCCTGTGGAAAGCAGCCACTTGTTGGAATAGATTAACTTTCCCTGATCGTCATATACATCGATCTGTGCGGTATTGGGTGGGGAACTCCCCACATTCAGGGCCTCAAAATCAAGGCGGTTGAAGCCTTTTTTCAAATCTACGTTAACCCCCTTGTACGCTCCTGTGAGCAATACATTGGGGTCTACCACGTGGTCGTTCATGTAAATTTTTACCCGATCCCCGTCTACATATTCGTGATCTCGGCAGACAATACCCACGAACTTGCCATTGTTCTTGATGTCCCCCATATACATGTCCCCAAAATGTTCTTTGGAGCCTTCCTTGGGTTCCCGGGGGCCTACTTTAGGGTCTATTTTCATTCCTGTGCCTGCCTGCACCAGTTCGCGATCGGGCAGCATTTTTACGGGATTTTTTGGATTCATATCCAGATTTACCTCCGGAGTCTCCGAAATTACGGAAGGTATCCGTAGGGAAGTACCGGTACTCGTTTGGCCTGTCTCGTCTACCTTATTCGCCTGTATTTCCAAGGATTTTTGGGTAGGAAGATCCGTCTGCGCATTTCCAAAAAAGGAAAGGAGCAGCACGGGAAAGACCACGTATAGGTTTTTCAGCATTAGCGGTAGTGTTAAAGAGACTTAAAGATAACAAATACCGGGCCAGGGCACATTAAAACGCTGTTAAATTCCGGGATTTTCGATGAGTGGATGTGTTCCAATGTTCGGAAAATCACCTTCCCCCACAAACAATCTAAATCCCTAGTTTATGTATAAGGGTCTCGGTAATACACCTATGTCCTTGGATATTGGGATGAATAGGGTCTTTATCATAGTAGGCACCGCGATTTTCCAACAAGGGCGTATGGATGTCAATACGTGCAATCAATTGGCTGTGCCGTAATTGCAAGACTATTTTCGTGAACGGTTGTAGCACTTTCTCCTCGTATTCGGGATACGGGTTTAGATAGCCGTAGGGTCGCTTGGTATTCTTGGTCTGTATGGGGACAACGTCCAACACCAGGGGAGGTGGGGTAAGCAGCAGGGCCTTGATATTCCGCTGCTTTAACTTTTCCAAAAAGGTGTAGATTCCGGTCGTAAAACTATCGAAGAGTCGAGCGGAAGGCTTGCCATAAATACCACAGTTTATGCCATAGCAGAAAAGGGCTAGATCAATCGGTCTGCTTTCCAGTAAGGCATCCAAACGTTCGAACAAATAGGGCCTCGGTCCAGGATGTTCCTCTTCCGTAAGTCCAGTAACGGTCTCGCTGCTTTTGCCCCAGTTAAGGAACGTCAACCCCATTTCAGGTCGATTCTTTGTTGCATGTTCCTGTAACATTTCAACATAACCTTCCCCATTTCCATAGGTAATGCTATCACCGAAACAGGCAATGACCTGTCCTTTTTTCAACAAGGGGACACCCTGTCCAAGACACCCGAGCACAGGGATGCCTAAAATACCCAGGGAAGAATACGCTAGAAAATGTCTTCGATCCATGATGGCCAAAATTAGGTCTAAACCACTTTAGTGCATAGGACACTCCCAAAAATAAAAACATCAAGGGTTTAGGTCAAAAAAAAAGAGCAATACGCAATGGATTTTATAATAGAAGTGATTTAAGCTTTTTCAAATTGGTTAAAAAAATGCTGTTTTGCACCCCTATTTTGTCTTTTTCTCGCTCCGTAGCGCGGCTACCTGCCTCGCCGGCAAGGCGGGTGCAGCTCAAAAAAGCCTTCATCCGGGCACAAAACCATCAATTTTCACTTCAATCAAAAAA
>JBCCZF010000427.1:0-3540 GCA_039188035.1 Bacteroidota bacterium
ACGATAGGGAGACCAACTTTAGGAACAATGCCTACGGCTCCCAACTTCTAAGTTCTACCTACGCCATGCTCAACTTTCACAGGGAGAATATCATGGGGGGTTTGGGATTTAAGGCGGGTATCTCGTTAATCCATTATTCCAATGCCAATATACGGGCGCCGAATACCTCTACCAATACCTTTGCCCTTAATGCCGGGCTCACCTACGATTTGGACGGCGGAAGATCTATGGCATATCTTCCCAAAGGGGAAAGGGGAAAAGTACGGGAGCCTTTCCGCTATAATCTGGTTTTTCGATCGGGTATTAATGAAAGCGATGTCATAGGGCTGGGGCAACACGCTTTTTATATTTTTTCGGGATATGTGGACAAACGTTTGGGACGTAAAAGTGCCCTTCAATTGGGAACAGATGTCTTTTTTTCCAACTTTCTAAAGGAACTTATCCGTTTTCAGAGTATTTCCTTTCCGGAAAATGAGGTCGATGCGGATACCGATTACAAAAGAGTGGGCCTGTTTCTGGGCCACGAGCTTTTTATCAATACGTTGAGCATTGTGACCCAATTGGGCTATTATGTATATTACCCTTTTGATTTTGAGGGAAGGGTCTACAATCGTATTGGGTTAAAGCGCTATTTTGGAAATAAGATTTTCGGGGCCATCACCCTAAAATCGCATGCCGCCGCCGCCGAGGCGGTGGAATTTGGGGTGGGCATACGTTTATAGGTTTTTATGAGGGGAACAGATCCAAGAAAAATATTGAAAAAACGGCTTGCAAGTAATTCCGTTTGGAATTTGAGATTTGTGATTTGGAATTTCCAAATAGGGATTTTACTTGTTTCCTGTAACTCGGAGAATGCCCCGGACTGTTTCCAAAATGCCGGGGAAATTGTAAGAAAGGAGGTGGCCGTTCCCGATTTTTCAAGCATCACCGTTTTCGAAAGAGTCGAACTCATTATAAAGCAGGGCGATGTGCAAAAGGTGGAAATAGAAAGCGGGGAGTTTCTGTTGGACGAGGTTTCGGCCGAAGTAGAGGGCAACAGTTTGGTCCTGCGCAACGAAAATAGCTGCAATTTGTTTCGGGAGTACGGGTTGACCCGCATTTATGTGACGAGCCCTAACATTACGGAAATCCGAAGCAGTACCAGTTATCCTATAGCAAGCGATGGGGTTTTGGGATACCCCAACTTGAGGTTGTTGTCCGAGAGTTTTGCAAATCCGGAAGCGGAGACCACGGATGGGGCGTTTGATCTGGAGGTGGATTCCGTCACATTGAGCCTATTGGCCAATGGCATTGCTTACTTTAAGCTAAGGGGGCAAGTACAGGGATTGAACATTACAATTGCTGCGGGGGATTCCCGAGTGGATGCCAGTAATCTAAGCGCCGGAATTGTAGATCTAAATCACAGAGGAACCAATGATATTCTGATCAATCCCCAGGAATCCCTGAGGGGGACCATTCGAGGAACGGGCAATGTCATCAGCTTTAACAGGCCCCCTGAGGTGGCTGTGGAGACCATTTTTCGTGGAGAACTAATTTTTAGATAGACCTGTTTGTCAGATTCTAGCCTCAGGTTGCCATAACGGGCTTAGATTTATCTTCTTAAACCAAGACATCGTTTTAATGCGTCCAATAATCCAAAAAATAAAGGATTTTTTTGCTAAAGAAAGGATTTTGGGCAACCACGGGGAATCGCGTGGATTGGTCAAGGCCCATACCTTATTGGCCCAATTAGCGGATAAAGGCAGGGTACCCGGGTTGTCCCTTACGGTGCTCAAGGAGGGACAAGTATACTTTCAAAAAGGATATGGCTTGGCGAATATGGCAACAGGGATGCCCATGGATCCCAAAAAAACATCTTTGCGCATTGCCAGTGTTTCCAAGCCCATTACAGCGACCGCCTTGGCCCTAATGGTGTCCGAGGGAATAGTGGATCTGGATACCTCCTTCTATAGGTATGTGCCCTATTTTCCTAGAAAGAAATGGGATTTTACCATCCGCCATTTAGCCAGCCATACGGCGGGTATCCGGGGATACCGGGGTAGGGAATTCGCCTTGAACAGGGCCTATTCGATTAAGGAAAGTTTGGTAGTTTTTCAAGAGGATCCCTTGGTCTTTGAACCCGGTAAGGGGTATCTCTATACCAGTTTTGATTTTGTACTACTTTCCTTGGCCATGCAAGAGGCTTCGGGAATTCCTTTTGCAGATTATGTTAAGACCAAGGTGTTAGATCCGTTAGGGATGCGGCATACTATGCCCGAAAGTTATCCAAAGGCAGGCGAAGGAGAAATAAAGGAAGCGATACAGGCCCAAATAGCCGTGAAAAGTCCAACGGGCGCCCCTGGAATTGGGTATGCCCGAACACGATCGGGATTCCGAAAGGCTACTGCGGTAAACAATACATACAAGCTGGCCGGCGGGGGTTATCTAAGTACCTCTGAGGACATCGCCAAATTGGGAAAGGCCTATTTGGAAGCAGGGTTTCTTACTCCTGGGACGGTCGGGGAGTTTTTGACGCCACAAAAAATCCGAGGCAAATCTACCTATTATGGCCTGGGATGGCAGATTAGCCAAGATAGTGCGGGAAGGCCTTTTTATGGGCATATAGGGAATAGCGTAGGGGCCTATTCCAATTTCTTCGTATATCCAAAAGAGCAGGTAGTGATTGCACTTTTGATCAATTGCACCGATCCCAAAGTACAGCCCATACTGGATGCGGCCTTGGACGTCTTACTAATCGACCCTTAATCCGGGTCAAGGCAAAGATCGGCCACGATAAAGGTGGTATTGTTGATATCGTAGACCAAAGCTTTCTCCAAAGTGTCGTAATACAGTGCCCAGTGTTTAAGATAGGGGGAAACCGGTTTTTGGGAGGGAGCACCCATACTGGTTTGCTGGGTCATATGTTCAGATTGTTCTACGGCAGGAATATGGATATCACCGGGAATTTCGATATTGCCAAAGAACCTGAAATGTTCACTTGCGGCCCTTAGGATCTCTTCCAAATTTCCCAACAGTTCGTAGTCCTCCACTTCATGGATGACTACCGCCGTATCCCTAAAATAAAGGGCGAGTTCTTTGATTCGGATGTTCGTTTGAAGTCCCTCTCCCAGTTCTTGAAAATGCTTCCGTAAATTGGAAATGGCATTATCCTGGCTATCCATGTCCTTGTTTTTTTTTGGCGATGGGGTAATTAACATGGAAATGCCGTTTATAAAGTCAAAACTAAGATCCATTTCTATCCCCAAGCATAAGGAATTTTTCGAAAGAGAACAATCATAGATACCGATATCGGCCAAAAAGTACTTTTGCAGCCATTGATCAAATTTAGAAAGTGCAGTTGTCTGTTGCTGATCTAGGTCAGTGCTTAGTTGATGTAACATTGTAGTTGGACAGGGGTTTTGTGAAATCCAGAAAGGAAGAGGTGGTTAGTGTTAAGTGTCTATTTTGTCTGTGCTATTTGCCCTTTAACGCAAAAAGTTTCATTATATTGCGAAGATAATATATAAAAATTTAATATTTTAAACGAATAGTAAAAAATAT
>JBCCZF010000428.1:0-3535 GCA_039188035.1 Bacteroidota bacterium
AACGAACGCAATATTCCATTGCGGTTTGGCCTCCGACATCGGGCGGCCGTCGGCATTACCGAAAAAACAGACGCCGTGGCCCTGGTGGTGAGCGAAGAGACCGGAAACATCTCCTATATTAAAAACGGGGAATTTGTACATTTTAAGGATACTGCCGAGCTTTCCTCTATTTTGAAGGAAGACCTAATCTGATCGGGTTCAAAATAAATTTTACCTTTTGGGTCTTGATCGTCATTTTCCGGGCCCCGTTTCAATCAAGGGAACCCCGCCCAAACCTGCCAATGGGCAAGGCTGGTTACCCGCCTTAGGCCCAAGGGGTTTCTCCCCATAATTTTGGGAGTGCAAGGAATGCCAAACATCGGCGAGGGAAATTTATTCTATCCTATATCCCGTTGTGATCAAGCGACCTCCTCTTCCAAAAACTGGGCTTCATACAATTTGCTGTAATATCCCGATTTTTTGAGCAGCTCCTTGTGGCTTCCCGTTTCCACGATAGTTCCCTTGTCCATAACCAATATCTTATCCGCTTTTTTAACGGTCGCAAGACGATGGGCAATGATGATGGATGTACGGCCCTGGGTAATCTTTTCCGTAGCCTGTTGTATGAGCTGTTCGGAATAACTATCAATGGAAGAGGTGGCCTCATCCAATATCAGTATACTGGGATTGCTGACATAGGCCCTTAAGAATGCAACTAATTGACGTTGGCCACTGGAGAGCATGGTACCCCTTTCCTTTACGTTATAGGCATAGCCTCCAGGCAGACTACTTATAAATTCGTGGACGCCGATCTCCCGGGCGGCCTGTTCAATAATTTCGACACTAACGGAGGGATCCTTTAAGGAAATGTTATTGGCAATGGTATCGGCAAAAAGGAAGACATCCTGAAGCACTACCGCGATATGGGAACGTAGCGATGCCAACTGAAAATCCTTACTATTGATGCCATCGACCAGGATAGCTCCTGAGTTGATCTCATAAAAACGATTGAGCAGGTTGATTATAGTGGATTTCCCCGCACCTGTGGCCCCCACAATGGCTACCGTCTCACCTGCAGTTACCTCAAACGAAATACCGTGCAATACTTCTTCGTCCTCTAAATACCCGAAGCGGACGTTCGAAAAGGAAATATCGCCCTGGACATTTTGCCTTTGTACCGTTCCCAAATCCTCGATGTGGCTGTCCGTATCCAATATCTTAAAGACCCGGTTGGCGGCAACCATGCCCATTTGCAAAGTGTTGAATTTGTCCGCAATCTGGCGTAACGGTCTAAAAAGGATTTCTATATACAGGATAAAGGCGAAAATGGTTCCGGCCATGTCCGTGGTGATATTGGCCACGTTCTGAAGCCCCCCGTACCATACTACCAAACCTATGGCCACGGAAGTAACAATCTCCGCTACCGGAAAAAAAATGGAATTGTACCATACCGTTTTTAACCAGGCATTCTGATGCTTTTCATTGATATCCCTGAACTTCCCACTCTCTATTGCCTCGCGGGTAAAAAGTTGTACCACCTTCATCCCGGTAATCCGTTCTTGTACAAAGGAGTTTAAGTTGGAAACTTGGGCCCTAACTTCTATAAAAGCTACCTTCATAGCCCTCTGGAACAAACGGGTGGCATACAGGATTATGGGCAAAAGGGCAAAGACCATTAGCGAAAGCTTCCAGTTTAGGTATAACATCATGGCTGCTGCGGCAAGCATTTTCAGCAAATCGGCAACGATCATAAAAAAACCTTGACTAAAAATCTCGCCTATGCGCTGCATATCCGATACGGCCCGCGTAACCAAGACGCCAAGCGAGGAATTGTCAAAGTACTTCATGCGAAAACTAAGCATGTGCTTAAACAGATTTACCCGTACATCCCTAATGACCGATTCTCCCAGCCAGTTGGCATAATAGGTAAACAATAGTTGACTTACTACTTGGGCCAATAGGGCAGCGAACATAAGGGCACAAAGGAACAGCAGCTTTTCCGCATCAGGGGCTACAATGGCCTCATCGATAATCATTCGAAGGATATAGGGTCCTATGACCGCAAAAACGGAAAGCAATATAGCAGCCAGGGCAACCCCATAAAAGGTGCCTTTGTACGGACGGGCATGGGCCATTAATCGCCTAAAAAGACGAACGTCAAACGCTTTTCCGGAGTCGTTATCCATGGGGATTTACAATCGTTTTTGGATAGCCAATTGCGGCCAAATATAACCCTTTTGCAGGTACGGAAGGCCCGGCCATACCCCTGTCCCCGCTTTTTAGGATACTATTAACACGATCCATATCCCACAGCCCCATCCCTACTTGGATCAGGGTGCCTACAATAGCACGGACCATATTCCGTAAAAAGCGATCGGCCGTTATGGTAAAGATCAGTTTTTCCCCGTCCCACTGCCATTGGGACTCGGTAACCTCACAGAAATAGGTCTTTACATCCGTATGGGATTTGGAAAAACACTCAAAATCCCGGTGTTTTAAAATGAGTTGAGCCGCCCGGTTCATATTTTCTATGTCCAAAGGATGCTTCACATAATGGGCGGAGTGCTGATAAAAGGGATCTTTTTGTTGTAACACCCAATAGGTATAGGTACGGGACAGGGCATCAAAACGGGCATGCGCCTTAAATGGCACCTTAAAGATGCGCTCCACCGCGATATCCTTGGGCAAATAGGCATTGAGCCTTCGTATCATGGAGTCTGGGACAAAATCGTCCACGTCAAAATGTGCAAACATTTGCCTGGCATGTACCCCAGCGTCCGTGCGGCCGGCACCAACAAGGGAAATGGGTCGCCGCAACAAGGTGCTGAAGGCATCCTCCATTACCTCCTGTACCGTAATGGCATTGGGTTGGTTTTGCCATCCGTGATAGGCCTGGCCAAAATAAGAAAACTGAACAAAGTAACGCAATAGAATCCTGTGTTATGGAACTGCCCTGGATTACAAGTCCTATTTTAATACGATCTCATATAATCCATCCAGGCCCAACCCTTATACATCTAACGATAAAAGCTAAAAAGAAGGTAACCGAACCTAAAAAATCGTCCCGTTTTATCAAAACAGTCCCCACCAGGGGACAAAGATACTTGTTCTTATCCAGCTACGGAATCCCAGATTCCCGCCAAAGATGGCGCCGCTATTTTATGAAGGGGAATACCCCGCCATGATGGATTTAAATATTCGAAGTTTAGGTCCGACTTCCCAAATAATCAAAAAAAGCAGCGAAAAACTGCTATCCTTTTCCATAATACGCATCTAGTAACTGTTAGGAAAAAGCAAAAACCAATGAAAGCGATAACCCCTGTACTTTATTTATTAACGTTGTTCTTCCTATTTCAAGGATGTTCCGAAGATTCCACCACAGGGGAACTTTTGGAACCCTCCGATTTCGCGGATTTTGATTCCTCAGTGGATAGCAGTCGTGGCGTGGAATCCTCAGGAGAGGGAAGCGGTTCCGGAAGCGGTCAGGGAGATAGCTCTGGGTTGGTTACCGCTGGGGAATGGAACGATCTGGACGAGTGGGTTTTTTGGAACGATT
>JBCCZF010000429.1:0-3531 GCA_039188035.1 Bacteroidota bacterium
AAACTGAATCGGTTTTCCTACATCTTTATTACGGTCATGTTATTGGTAATCAGTAAAGCGATAAAGCTCCACAACCAATCCAAACTTGATGCCGTTGAAAAGGAAGTCTTAAAGCAACAAAGCCTCGAGAACGAGTTGGCGGCATTAAAGAACCAGATAAACCCCCATTTCTTGTTCAATTCGCTGAATTCCTTGAGCTTATTGGTCAGGGAAGACCAAAAAGCGGCAGGAAAGTTTATCAACAAGTTATCCTTCCTGTATCGGTATATCCTGCAGAGCAAGGATCAGGATCTGGTGACGGTGAAGGAAGAGCTAAAATTTTTGGAAAGTTACATACATCTCATAAAGGAGCGGTACCGGGATAATTTCAAGGTAAACATCCACATAAAGGAGCATCAACTTCAAAAAAAAATTCCGACCCTGGCCTTGCAGTTGCTCATGGAGAACGCGGTAAAACACAATGAAATTTCAAACGGGAAACCTTTAGAGGTAGATGTATTCGATGAGAACAACTACCTTGTCGTAAAAAACAGATTGCAGCGAAGGATCGGACATATCGAAAGTACACATACGGGCTTACGTAATTTAAACACCCGGTTTAAACTGCATCTGGGCGAGGAACTGAGAATTTCAAAGGATGGTGCGCATTTTACCGTAAAACTACCCATGGGATGAAGGTTACAATCATAGAGGATGAGAAAGCGGCCGCTGAAAACTTGAAATTTTTGCTATCGGAAATAGATGCATCCATTCAGGTGGATGCGGTCATCGATACGGTCTCCGGGGCTGTGGATTATTTTTCAAAGGAGAATACCATTGCCTTGGCTTTTTTTGATATCCATTTGGCCGATGGTATTTCCTTTGAAATCTTTGACAAAGTGCCGATCAATATCCCCATAATATTTACCACAGCCTACGACGAATATGCCGTCAAGGCTTTTAAGGTGAACAGCGTGGATTACCTGTTAAAGCCTATTGATGAAGAGGAGCTCAAAGACGCCTTGGACAAATTTAAATCGACCAATCAAAATGTTGTGGCACATGAACAATTCAATCAGATGTTGCGCATGCTACAGACCGATGCAAAACGGTACAAGACCACCTATTTGGTACAGCAACGGGATACCTTGGTTCCGTTAGCTGTGGGCGATATCGCTTATTTTACTATTGATGCCGGTATTGTCAAGGCCGTTTCCTTGGATAAAAAATCCTATATCATTGATGAAAGATTGGAGGATATTGAAGCGGCCATACCACCGGACCAATTCTTTAGGGCCAATAGACAATATATAGTACAGCGAAAAGCTATTGCCAACCTGCAACTGTATTTTAACGGAAAGCTCATTTTAAATGTAGCTCCCAAACCCACCGAACAAATAGTGGTCAGTAAGGCCAAGGCCCCCCAATTAAAGAGGTGGATGAACTAGGGCAAAGTAACCAAATACATCAATCTTACCAGCGGCCATTTCACTATGTGATTTGGCCGTTTCATTTTATTTTCAGTCGAATCCCTTGGGGATCATTGTTCATTTGTATTGAATATAAAACATGATAACAATGAATTCTCCAACTTTTCTAACAGCACTATGTATTTCAGCCTTTGTACTATTTTCTTGTAGCGATGACGACTATGTAGGTACCATAGGCGATGAGGACACTACGACAACAATTGACACCTTGACTACCGCCCAGGGGGTGCAATTTGTACGAACGCCTGACGAATTTTTCCAAAATCTTCCGGACTGGCCGTATGCTTATCAATATGTTGAAATAGATGGACTTCGACAGGCGTATGCCGAGGCAGGCCCGGCCGACGGGGAGACGGTTCTCCTACTTCATGGGCAACCCAGCTGGTCGTATTTATACAGAACCATGATTCCCGTATTGGCCGATGCAGGGTACCATGTTATTGCTATGGACCATTTGGGCATGGGGCGTTCCGATAAACCGATTAGTATTACGGATTATAGCTATTTGGGGCATGCGGGACGTTTGGAACGCTTTATCCAGCAACTGGGATTACATGATATCAACTTGTTCGTGCAGGACTGGGGAAGCCTGATAGGTCTGCGGGTAGCTGGGTTACATGCGGATTGGTTTGCCACAATAAGCGTGGGTAATGGCAATCTGCCAGTGATACCCCAGGGTATCGAAGTAATCGTTCCAATTGAAAACCCTAATGAAACGGAAGTGCTGGTATCCCCCTTTGCGGATATCCCAGTGCAACAGATACCCTACTATGATGGATGTAATTTGATTGTTGGGGCAGGTTCTTTTGATTTTGAGGATTGGGCCAACTATTCCATGAAGGGTGCATCTTTCACAGCTTCTGAAGTTGTGGAAGCCTTGACCTGGTTTGATCTCCCTACCGATGTGGAGGCGGCCTATGACGCCCCCTTTCCCAGTAGGGCGTATATGGCCGGTACTCGAACGTTCCCGGCCTTGGTCAATGAACTGGGCGGTGTTAACGCAGAAGCCTGGGCGGGACTTACGGCCTATCAAAAACCCTTTTTGACCATATGGGGCGCGAACGATAACGGATCGTTGGGATCTTGTGAAACACAACAAAATTTTATCGACAATGTGCCTGGCGCTGCTGGGAAACCCCATGTACGACTTCCTGAGGCCGGACACTTTCTGCAAAGTGACCAGGGCGTTGAAATTGCCAATCGACTTGTGGATTTTTATGCTACGGATTGGGAAGATGGAACCCTAGGGGCGTGTGAAAACTTTGACAGCCCTATTCCGAATGAAAGTAGAACACAAATGCTATTCCCATCGTCCGGATTTAGGGACTTTCAATATTGTGAAGTGATTGCGGTCTTTGAATGTGGCGATAACTTAATTAGTGAGGTCTATGCTTCCAATAGTCATAATGACTGTCCCGATGCGGACTGGTTTGCACTCAATGCAGAAGAATTAAAAACTGAATTTGGAATGGTCGATGTTACCCTAAACGGGCCAAGGCGTTGGGTGGTAAACGGATTACAGGGAGGTGCTTCCGATGGCGGTACCGGGTTCAATAAAATAGCCTCTTTTGGAACTATTGAAATGAGCCTTAGTGCCCAGGTCCTGGGTACGATTCCGGAAGAATTATATACGGAAAATGAAGTCCGGCGTAACACCATATATACCTATAGCGCAGGAAACGAAGTGTACAAGTTGGTCAATCCGGACGGCGAGGAATACATCATGCAATCCTATAGTAGACGTATCGACCAAGACCAGTCCATTGCCGATTTGGCCGCTTTGGGATCCGTACTTGAACTACCTAC
Source organism: Bacteroidota bacterium (assembly GCA_039188035.1). Lineage (GTDB taxonomy): Bacteria > Bacteroidota > Bacteroidia > Flavobacteriales > Flavobacteriaceae > Ulvibacterium. The sequence goes on from JBCCZF010000429.1 coordinate 3,276, forward strand.
AGGATGGTCGTTTACGGTAGAAGTTTTGGAAGCGGATTTTCAACTGGTCACGGAAGGATTGGCCTTTGTTATTTCCGATGATTTCCAGAATGCGTATCAAAAGGTTGTGGATTGATCCTTACAGCGGATAGATATGTTTTATCGATACGTAAGGAAATGGCTCCCATTGATTTAACGTGAATAGGGGATAAGCAATTAAAGGTGGATTTTTCAGTTCCCCCGCCCGCCTTAGGCGGGTGGAAAATCCTCCTAAGGC
>JBCCZF010000430.1:0-3484 GCA_039188035.1 Bacteroidota bacterium
AATTTAACACTACCACCCCCATTATAGCCCTTACCGCAATCTCCTTGGACGATAGTTTGGAGAGTTTCTATGCCGCTGGGTGCACTGATGTAGTCACCAAACCCTTTAAACCAGAAGTCTTTTATCAAAAAATCGGGGAGAACATTTTTGGTAAAAAGGAGCTAAAAGGTTCAGCTTCCCCTTCATAGCATATTGTTTAAATCCTCCAATAGGATATCCTTGCCATTCCCAAGAAATTCATGCCTTACCGGGATGTAATACAGGTTACCCAATTTCCCTTGCAAGCGCACATAATCCTTTTCTGTGGTTAGGATACGATTCTTGGAGGCCAAATGATGCAATTCCTTTGGGGTAAAGTAATGATGGTCCGCAAACTTTAAGTGCTCCATTTCCAATCCACGGTTCCTTAGGTAGCCCACCAAGGGTTCGGGATGGGCGATTCCAGTGACCAAAGTAATCGTTTCCTTCCCAAACGCCTCCCAGGAAACCGGTTGACCATCCAGTCTGGGGGATTCATAGGACAACGTACTAAAAAGAACCTTTTGGTCTTCTCCGGGCGTCAGTTTTTTGGCGATACTTTCTTGTTCCCTGGCCGAAAGGTCAAACGGACATTTGGTAACCACCAAAATCCGGGCCCGTTTTGCCGCTCCTTTGGTATCCCTAAGGTTGCCGGTGGGCAAGTACCAATCATCCACGAACAACTGGCCATGGGTGGTAAGCAAAATCGACAACTTTGGGGTTACCCGTCGATGTTGGAAAGCATCGTCCAAAAGAATCATATCGGGTAGTATTTTTTTTTGCAATTCCAAGATACCTCTTCGCCTATCCCCATCCACGGCTACGGTAATCCCCGGGAACTTAGTGTATATCTGGAATGGTTCGTCCCCTAAATCTCCAACGGTACTATTGGGGTTCGCCAATAAAAAACCCTTGGATTTTCGCTTGTAGCCCCTGCTCAAGACAGCTAGTTTATAGGAATCCCGAAGATGGGCAATCAAAAACTCCACCATGGGCGTTTTTCCGGTACCGCCTACACTAAGATTCCCTACACAAATGGTGGCAATCCCAAAACTATATGATCTCAACCACCCCCTATCGTAGAAAAAATGGCGTAGATGTATTACAGCGGCATATACCAAAGAAATGGGAAACGCTATTTTTCGAAGAAGTCGCACCAAGGCGAAAATATAATATTTTATCTTTGATAGCCTGCATAAAACAAGCAAATGACAATAACGGACATCACTAAGGTACTTGAAGAACTGGCCCCATTGGCCAATGCGGAGGATTTTGACAATACGGGACTTTTAGTGGGTAATCCTATTGCCCAGGTAAGTGGGGTGTTGGTTACCTTGGACACTTTGGAATCTGTGGTTGAGGAGGCTGTCGCACATGGGTGCAACCTTATCGTGAGCTTTCATCCTATCATTTTTTCAGGACTTAAAAAACTTACGGGATCCAGTTATGTAGAGCGGACGGTCATCAAGGCCATTCAGGAAAATATTGCCATATACAGTATGCACACCGCGTTGGATAACGCAATGGAAGGCGTAAATTCGAAAATCTGTGAAGTATTGGGCATACAAAATCCAAAAATCCTGATTCCAAAACAGGGCACCCTAAAAAAATTGGTCACCTATGTTCCCTCAGCGGATGCCCAAAACCTAAAGACCGCCCTCTTCCATGCCGGTGCCGGAGCCATAGGCAAGTATTCCAACTGTAGTTTTAGCGTTACGGGAACGGGGAGTTATAAGGCGGGTGAAGGGGCCCTTCCGGCCAAAGGAGCAATTGGGACTACCCATTACGAAAAGGAGGAACAGATCAACGTGGTGTTCCCAAAATCCAAGGAAGACCAGATAATCCCGGTTTTGCTCAAAAACCATCCCTACGAAGAGGTGGCCTATGAAATCTACAGCATGGACAATACAGATCCCTATCTAGGGATGGGCATGGTAGGCCAGCTGGAGCGACCTTTGGACGAACTTGATTTTCTACAAAAGGTAAAACAAAAAATGCAGGCGTCCGGCATACGCCATTCCCGGCTGTTGGGAAAAAAAGTTCAAAAAATAGCAGTCTTGGGCGGAAGCGGGGCCTTTGCCATAGGTGCTGCCAAGGCCGCAGGTGCGGACATATTTGTTACGGCGGATATCAAATATCATCAGTTTTTTGAGGCCGAAGGGAAGCTGGTAATATCGGACATTGGACACTATGAAACAGAGCAGTTTACAAAAAATCTTTTAACGGATTATCTTAGAAAAAAAATTCCTAGTTTTGCAATCCGTTTATCGGAAAGTAAAACCAATCCCATAACGTATTTATAAAACACATGGCTAAAAGGAAAGAAATTACCGTTGAGGAAAAACTAAGGGCCTTATACGACCTGCAATTGATAGATTCCCGGGTTGATGAAATACGGAACGTCCGTGGGGAACTCCCCCTGGAAGTAGAGGATTTGGAAGACGAGGTATTGGGATTAAAGACACGCCTTGACAAGTTAAAGACGGATGTTGAGACCATAAATTTTGAAATAGGGGCCAAAAAGAATCTTATTGAGGAATCCAAGGCTTTGATCAAAAAATATAGCGAGCAACAGAAAAATGTGCGCAACAGTAGGGAGTTTAACTCCATAAGTAAGGAATTGGAGTTCCAGGAACTGGAAATACAACTTGCCGAAAAGAATATTAAGGAGTTTAAAGCACAGATTGAACAAAAAAAGGAAGTCATTAATGATACTAAGGAGAAACTTACAGAAAGGGATGGTCATCTAAAACATAAGAAAAATGAATTGGATGCCATTTTAGCAGAGACTGAAAAAGAGGAAAAAGCCCTTTTGGATAAGTCCGAAAAGTATCAAAACGAGATTGAGGAACGCTTGATAAAGGCCTATACCCGTATTCGCAATAACGTTAAAAACGGCTTGGCAGTCGTTCCGGTGGAACGCGGTGCCTCTGGGGGATCTTTCTTCACAATCCCGCCCCAAGTCCAGGTTGAAATCGCTTCCCGAAAAAAAATCATTACGGACGAGCACAGTGGACGTATATTGGTTGACCCCCTATTGGCCGAGGAAGAGCAGGAAAAAATGGAAAAATTGTTCGCAAGTCTGTAATATTTTTTCCGAATAATAAAGACCGCCCACATATTGCACTGAATCCCAAATAGTGTCCAACTTTTAGGGTTCAGTCCATATAAAGGTCGGTTTTTTTGTATCTTAAGGGTTTCGATTTCGAATATGAAGTTTTTGCCAATTGTCTTGATATTAATAGGGACTACCATGGCCCAAGGCCAGCATTTAAAGGATTACCAATGGAAAAACCGGGTAATCTTACTGCTGGACCACGTCAAGAATTCGGAAATCGTAGTCGAGCAGCTAAAAATGTTCCTTGCCCTACCCGAGGAATTAAGGGAAAGACAGCTTTTAATTTTTACGGTTCACCCGGAAGGTGTCTTGTCCCCTGAAGGAAAACCAACGGATCTTTCACCCGAT